>NZ_JAUBSF010000106.1:0-20666 GCF_036704615.1 Microcoleus sp. K4-B3 | reverse complement strand
TCAATCTCTGGCATAAATTTAGAAATGACCAACTCACTCGTTCGGAGTTGAAAGAAAGGGTTGAACCTATTAAGACTAAAGTTTTGAGCATCTTGCTAGAAGCTTCGCAGTTAGACATCGACGAGAGGGAAAAGACCCCACTGGCAAAAACTGTGCGGACTTGCCGTAATTTACTAAAGTTGGAAGTGGCTCTGTGGTTATTTATCTCCTCAGATGGTGTAGAGCCGACCAATAATGCCGCTGAAAGAGCCATTCGCCCTGCTGTGATTTGGCGACGGACTAGCTTTGGTTCAGATTCAGCAGCAGGAAGTCTGTTTGTTGCCCGTTTACTCACCGTCGTGTCTTCTCTCAAGCTGCAAGACCGGAATATTCTTGAGTTCCTGACTGAATCTGTCTTGAGTACTCGTTCTGGTCGGATTCCTCCTTCTCTTCTGCCACGCTAACCCCGTGAACTTCTACTGTTAGCGATAGTGACAGACATCTATGCGATGGTATTGGTACTGGGAAAAGTCAGAAATGATGCTTCCATTTATGATGACAATACCTTCTTACTTCTTTGCCAACTAGATATCGGAAAATCAAGCAACAATGCACATTCGATAAATTATATCTTTTTTTGCCTTGATCCCTAACGTCGATAGGCTAAGGCAAAACGATCGACTCCTGCTAAATCCGAAAATATCTGAACTTTGCCATAACTCCCGTGACTTTCCAGCATATCAGCTACCGCCTCAGCCTGTCCCGCCATCATCTCAACCAGCCAAACTCCCCCCGATTCTAAATAATCGGGAGCCGTTTCTACCAAATGCCGGATGCACTCTAACCCGTCAAAACCGCCGTCTAAGGCCAGATGAGGTTCGTGCTTTAAAACTTCCGGTTGCAGAGTCAGCACCGTGCTGCTGGGGATGTAAGGGGGGTTAGACACCATGCCGCTGACTTGACCTTTGAGAAATGCTAAGGGATCCCACCACAAACCTTGATAAAAATTAACTTGCGATCCAAAACCCAAATTCTCAGCATTGAATCGAGCAACTGCCAAAGCTTCCGAACTGCAATCTACCGCATAAATCCTAGCATTTGTCAACGCACAAGCTAAGCCGATCGCGATCGCCCCGCTGCCCGTCCCCAAATCCACCCAATGCGATTTTGGATTGATACAAGAGCTTTTAACAGCTTCTACAGCCAAATCGATCAGCAATTCCGTTTCAGGACGCGGAATTAGCACCGCCGGCGTTACTTTGAGCGAAAAATGCCGCCAATGTGCAACTCCGGTTAAATACTGCACCGGCACCCGTTCCTGCAAGCGCCGCTGCCACAATTGAGCAAGTTCAGATAAAGACAACTTTAATTCAATTTTTGGCAAATTTTTAAACGACTCCAAACGCAGAGCCAACCTATCCAAACCAGCCAGCTCTTTCAGCAGCCAGTCGATTTCTGCTAGGGGAATGTCAGAGGCGATCGCCTCGGTTTTAGCTTGATTCGCCCATTCCCAAAGCTCTAAACCAGAAACAAACATAAGACTTTGTAATAATTGCTAATTGCTAATTGCTAATTGTTATATCAATTCCGGTTGCACTCCTTATGATATAGAGGACACGGCAGTGCCGTGTCCCTACCGAAAATAATATTGTAGGGACACGGCACTGCCGTGTCCTAATTGTGGCTAATAATTCCGATGCTACCGGAAACGATATTAATTGCTAATTGCTAATTCGTAAATAGTAGGTTGAGTCGAGAAACCCAACCTACTAATTAATGACTGATAACTGATGACTGATGACTGATGACTGCTGGCTAACTATTAGCGAGCCGGTCGAGCTGGAGCCGGAGCTGGAGTGGGCCGAGCTGGAGCCGGAGAGCCAGGAGCCGGCCGAGTTTGATTCGGAGCAAGCTGTGGATTTTGGCCCGCACCGGCAGGTTGGAGCGATCGCACAAATTCCAGGGACTCCCGCGAGGGAATCAAAATCATTTGGGTCAAAAACGGGTCGTTCTCAGTGCGCAAAGCTTCCAAAACGCTCTCCAAGTTCACCACCTCAATCTTAATTGCGGCAGTCACGTTCGGCTGCTGCTGCTTAAAACGATCGACCATTCCTTGCAAATCCTCCTTGTTAAAAAACAAGGGAATCACCTCTTGTTGACCCCGCTGAATCGTCAAATAACCATTTTCCGCGCCGCCTCTGGCCAAAAACAGAGGTACACCGTTGAACTCGTTAACTTGTTGACCAGTCTGCTGAAGTACAGTTTTAGCCGACTGCACCTGCACCGGAGCCGGAACGAAAGCAAATTGCACCTCCTCCGGCTTGCCTTTATTTGCTTGAGTGAGCTGATAAATTTCCCCCAGCGACACCGGCATCACGCGCACCGACGCCGCCAACTGAGGATTTTTGGTTTTCAGTTGAGCGACAAAAGCTTGAGCATCTTTCTGGCTGATGAAAATTCCCGCCACGGAAGCATTACCAGTTTGACCCTGACCCTGCTTGGGAACAGAAGCGATCAGGGGCGCACCCTGAGCGTCTGTAATCGTAAATACTGGCACCGATCGCAATTTTTCCAAAATTTGCGGTTCCGGCAGTGCCAGTGCAGACATCTTGCCAATTGGGGAGGGGCCCAGCAGAGCGCTGCCGACAATTCCCAATATTGCGCCCAAACGAACTAATGATTTCATGTTTTTTCCATCAGGAGCGATCCTGAAACACATTAACGCAAAGACTCGCGCTTTCACACGATCGGCAAAAACTGCCTCAGTTTTCATTAGAGGCAGTTTTTGCTTCAATCTATTATTTAACATTATTCGATCGGGATGACAGGATTTGAACCTGCGACATCCTGCTCCCAAAGCAGGCGCGCTACCAAGCTGCGCTACATCCCGGTGTTATAGTTAGCTAACCTCTACCAATTAACGCACAAAATCGCTAGCTTGTCAAGTTTTTTTAAATATTTAGCTCTCGATGCAGCTAAGGCGAAGTTTTTTTCAGGTTGTGCGGTTTGACCCCACCCAAAAACGGATACCGTGCCACGTACTTCTGTCGTGAGCCGCCCACAATTTTAGACTCTTGTTCAATCTCCCAGATTCATCTGTGGAATAAATCTCAAATCTCAAATCGTTCGACTCAGCGCTCGTCAAGTCGCGATCGCCGAACGTCTCGCCGAAGTCTCACGCCGAAGTCTCAAATCTCAAATCGACTGACAATACTTGCACAGCTTCATAACTGCCCTGCTGCCGGGATACATCCAAGCGTAACTGACCGCAACGCACAGGTGCAGTCGGTGTTGGCAGCGTTAATATTGTATGGTATTTCCTCAACAAATCAACGCCGACCTGCACCTCTGGGCTAATCTGGATACCAAAACATACCTTTAATCCCCTCTGGATCGGACATAAAGCCCAAATTGCGGTAAAAATCCACCACCTGAGGGTCAGCAAATAAGGTAATGTTGCTGATATCTTCACTGCGGAGTTTTTTAATGATGTATTTCATCAGCGCCTTGCCCATGCCTTTGCCCTGGTAGTCAGGATGAACTACCACATCCCAAAGCGTGGCATTAAAAGCATGGTCTGAAGTCGCTCTGGCGAAACCCACCAGCCGTCGCTGGCTGCCCCGCATCTCCCACATAGAGACGACTAGGAAGCTGTGCTGAATAGCTTTTTTGACTTTACGCAGGGGACGGCGGGACCAACCCACTGCATTACAAAGTTCTTCGAGTTCGTAGAGGTCAATGTCCCGATCGCAACTGAAAAAGATGCGAGCGTTGCCGCTGGCGGGTTTGCGAAACGTTGGGGAAAGCGGATCGCCTAACCCAACAGCCACATCTTCCTCAAATTCCGCTGTTTGGGGTACAGAGGCAGACTCAGAACTACTAAATAAGTTTTTCCAAAAACCCATGCAGGCGCGGTTAAGGTAGTAGAAGTTGGACGACGAGAAAGAGAACCCGACAGATAAACCCACTCCGATCGGCGTAGGATGAATTGCCGGTAGCCTCTTGAGGAACAGTTTACGGTACACTCATCTTACGCCGAAAACAGGGATTTGTCGTCCAACATTGAGTCTGCGCTTTTTTTATTCTGTCAAGTTTGGTAGAACTGTTCTGCTAGCCAGTGCCCGGACAACCCGCTTTTAAGGTAAAATTTGTTGCCGAACCAGGACAGAGGCATTTTGGGAAATGCTTCTTTTGAGTGCCGCCGATCGCGCCGGAACTTATACCCTTGGTGGGAAATACCACTGGAATGGCGCAACGGTGACATTCGCGTGATACGTTCCAAAACAGATTTGGCTTCTGCTTTTACTGAGGAGTACAACTTAATCCCGAAAAAATTAGCTAAACTTGTTCATAGTTAATCGCCAAAAGAGGTTTGTATGTTTTCTGTCAAATTAGCCCTCAAATTGAATAATAGAGAAGCAACCTTGATGGCAAAACACGCAGGATTTCGGCGGGTTGTCTTTAACATGGGATTGAGTCTTCGGACTCAGATGTACAGTGAAGGTAAGTTTTCGGACTCAAAAGTAATTAACGAAGTCAAAAAAGTCTTGACCAATCGCGTCAAGAAACAACCTGAATTTGCTTGGATGAATCAACTATCCAGCCGAGTGTATCAAAACGCATTAATTGATTTAAAAGATGCGTTTAGCAGATATCGCTCAGGAAAATCTGGTCATCCCACATTTGCAAGTCGTCGAAATAAGCAATCGTTTACTGTAGATTCGTCTAACGGAAAAGTTGTACTCAGTGCTGGAAACACAATTAAAATTCCTACACTGGGGACATTTCGACTTCATGAACCACTGGAATGTAGTTTTGTCTCTCAAACCTTTACCTTATCAAAAGAAGGAAGCCATTGGTTTGTCTCTTTCTGTGTTGATGTGGAACGTTTGCCAATCCAGCAACTCCAAGATTCGATAGGAATCGATCTAGGGGTGAAAGTTTTTGCTACGTTGTCAAACAATCAAGTATTTGATGCGCCGAAACCGTTGAAGCGAGCGAAAACCAAGCTAGCAATATTGCAACGTCAGGCCTCAAAACAAGTAAATGGTTCTAACAATCAGCGGAAAACCTACAATAAAATTAGTCGAATTCATTCACGAATATCCGCCCACCGCAAAGATTTCCTGCATAAGTTGACGACTTATTTGGCTAAGACTTTTAAGCTGATTAAGATTGAAGACTTGAATGTAAAGGGGATGATGGCTAACCATAAGCTGGCGGAAGCTAGATCCGACTTAGGGTTTTACGAATTCAAGCGCCAACTGACTTACAAGTGTCAGATGTATGGAGCAAGTTTAGTGCTAATAGACCAATGGTTTCCTAGTTCTAAGACTTGCTCGAACTGTGGAAAAAAAAAAAGATATGCCACTGAATCTCAGAACTTATGATTGTCCTGTTTGTGGCCGCTCAATTGACCGTGACTTAAACGCCAGTTTGAATATTTTAAACTGGGAACAACCCTCGGCTTGAGGGGGATAGCCTACTTATCTTGGGATGGCCGACCACCCAACAGCGTAGGAAGTAAACACTAATTACTCAAAGAATAACTTTGGGTAAGTCTAGATAAGTTTTATCGAGCAGATATACTAGGTATTTACTCTTCCATGCCTTATGGCGATGGGATTTTCGATTTGACGATTCGACTTAAGTTGTGCTCCTCTGCTCCCGCACCTTCCCCTCAATTATGGCTTCGGGTTTAAAACCATCTACACTAGAACTCCTCAAGCGCTTTAACCGAGCGTTTCCGCAGTTTTATGAGCAATTTGTCAGCAGCGAAATCCAGTTGCAAAACCTCAAATTAGCTTACCAGCTTTACAAAACTCGGCAAGCAGTCATCGAAATCCGAGCCGAAGGTAACAAAAGTGCCCTGCATTTTGCTTACCGGAACCAGTCTTTTCTATTGAGCGATATTTTTGGAGTGCTGGCGGCCTACGGGCTGACGATTCACAGTCTGAGTCTGTACGGTCAAATTTACCCGCCGATGCTGGTATTTATCAAATTGGTCGTATCTCGCGGTGGCAAGGTACTGGCAGATAAAACAGCAGAAAACGTCTGTAGAGCAGTTCGAGAGGCATTGGCAGGGCATTTTGAGGTTGAAGAGATGTTGGCAGTTGAATTTAATTTAGACGCAGGTTTGGAAGATGTGGCAACTGAATTCTACGTCGATCCGGTTTTCCACTTGCCAGCTTTGCTGATTGAAGCAGATAATCAACCGGGACTTTTTTACAAAGTTATGTATGCCATCTGGCAAGAGGATTTGTTGGTGGTAAATGCTAATTTGCTGGTTTGGCGGGGGCGAACTCGCCTGATTCTCTACTTGTTGGGGCCAAATGAAAGTTTAATTCCCGAGTATCTGGGGCAGAAAATCGCTGAGGGGGTGCGACAAAGATTGCTGGGCGAGCGGTTTTAGGGCAAGCTGCCGAGTTCTAAATAACTAGATTTACATAACTAGACATTAGTTTGCAGAAGTTTTCCAGTGACATAGGGTTAAAAGCTCGGCAAGATTGTTCGTACAAACGAGTGTAGATAGCGGTTCTCATAAAAATGGGATACGCCGAAACTATCGTGTTGTCAAGCTTTTTAAGTTTGATTGCGTACCTCATCTACCAAAGAACCGCCATAATAGAAAAGACCTGCGAGATCAATACGGGAGTTTAAAAAGTGCAACTTTCGTTTAAGACCGAATTAAAACCTAATAATCAACAGGTGGCTCTATTCCGTCAACATTGTAGAGTAGCAAGACACGCTTACAATTGGGCGAACGGGATAATGCTAGAAGTATTGGCGTTGCGAGCAACAGATCAAACCGTAAAAATCCCTAAACCGATCAAATTACCAAAACGTTTTGTAGCTGAAATTCAAAGTATTTACCCGTCGTATTACAAGAGTTAAAAACTATCATCACAGCAAGCATGAACTGATGTGTTTTTTTTCGAGAGCAAGTACAAAATCTCAACCAAGAATTAACAACGATGGTAAGCGTATCAATCTTCATAAAATAGGTTGGGTTAGACTGTGCGAAACGTTACCCATTACAACCGCACACAATTGCGTAATTAGTCGCACCGCTGACCGATGATTGATAGCGGTACGATCTGACATATAATCGCCCAGAGTCGAGGTAGAACGACTGTCTGTGGGCTTTGATATCGGTATTAAAGAACTCGGTGTTTGCTCTAACAGTCAAGTATTTGGTAACCCCAAAGCTTACCGAAAGATGAGCAAAAAGTTGAAGCGCAAACAGCGGCGGTGAGTCGTAAAGCCCGAGGTTATAACCGTATAAAAGGAGTAAAGAAGCTGGCGAAGCTACACGTAAAAGTCGCAAAAGTCCGCAAAAATGCACTCCATAAACTTAGGTATTACCTAGCCAAAAACCACGGCGAAGTAAATATAGAGAATTTATAGATTAAAACGTTTTTGAATAATCACAAGTTAGCAGGTACAATAGCCGACTGTGGGATGTCCCAATTAAAACCTCAACTAGAATACAAAATAGAAAACTTTTTATCTCAATTAACACTGATATACAGATGGTTTCCCTGTTTTCCAATCTGCTCAAGTTGTGGAGATCGTCGCAACAAAATGCCCTTTAAAAATCGCATTTATGTATGTTACCGGTAATACACCAGACATAGATTTGAATACTGCAAAAAACATAGAACGCTGGTTTGAAGGGATATTTATTTCAGGGCGTTCAGATAAAATGGCAATCTATGCCAAGATTGCCTGTGAAGTGGACAAACATCTTGAGCGTCAGCTTAAGATCGGTTTGAAGCAGGAAGTAAGCGGTAAATCGATAGATTTGAGTTTTTTTGACTTATTTACATAGGTTTACATAGGTATTAGAGAGCGGATAAAATAAAATTATGGCAAAAATCGACATCCTAGGGGTTCGGCACGCTTACGATTTGACGACTCCGACTGCAACTTCTCCGGTTCTGGTATTTGTCCACGGCTGGCTGTTAAGCCGTCGCTATTGGCAACCTTTGACCGATCGCTTGGCACCAAACTATCAGTGCCTGACCTACGATTTGCGGGGGTTTGGCGATTCTCAATCCGACGGCGGCTATACCGGGCCTTCGGAACCGCTAAATTCCTGCTACACTCCCGCAGCTTACGCTCGCGATTTGGCAATTTTATTAGAAAAACTCGATATTTCTTGTGCTTGGCTGGTAGGACATTCTCTGGGCGGTACGATCGCTCTTTGGGGAGCCAGCCAATTGTCCGATCGCGTTAAAGGTGTCGTCTGCATGAATGCAGGCGGCGGCATCTATCTTAAGGAAGAATTCGAGCGGTTTCGAGCGGTCGGCAAGCAGCTAGTGGCAATGCGTCCCGGCTGGCTGCCTCACTTGCCGTTAGCAGATTTCGTGTTTGCCCGCGATTCTGTAGCCCGCTCGATCGGCCGCTCCTGGGGACGGCAGCGCTTGAGAGATTTCGTGGGAGCTCATCCAGAGGCAGCTTTGGGGGCTTTGTTGGACTCGACCACAGAACCGGAAATTCACCTCTTGCCACAAATTGTGTCCCAACTCAAGCAGCCTGTTTATTTTATTGCCGGCACTAAAGACAAAATTATGGAACCCAAATACGTGCTGCATTTGGCTAGCTTTCACTGGATGTTCCAAGGTGGCGGCGAGAATGTCCTTCAGGTTCCCGATTGCGGCCATTTGGCAATGGTGGAACAGCCGGATGCAGTGGCTAGTTACCTGCAAAATATTCTGAAAGAACACACTTAAAGGGCATTGGGTAAAGCGAAACCGAGGAATGGGGCATTGGGCAGAGATCCGGTTCGGGGAAGCAAATCTTCCCAAATAGTAAAGTTACAAGTTAAAAGTTAAAACATTTCTCCCTGTTCATTCCCTCAACATCGATCAGTTAAATCAGTTACACAATCCGTTAAATCCCGTACAGAATCCGTTGCTGAACTTCCTTCGCCTAAATCTGTTATGTTAAATAGATAACTCTGCCCGATCGCCCTTAAGGACAGAGCTTCTGACTCGATAGTGGCAAATTGTCTGAATACTAATTCTGCTTAAATATCTGTGCGCGTTAACCTCACCGATCGGCAACAACACATCCTTTGGGCAACGGTTCGCCACTACATAGCTACAGCGGAACCCGTTGGCTCAAAAGCTTTGGCTGACGAATTCAACCTCAGCGTCAGCCCAGCTACAATTCGCAATGCGATGGGGACTCTTGAAAAAGCTGGATTGCTCTATCAGCCCCACACTTCGGCAGGACGAGTCCCCTCTGACTCCGGCTACCGAATTTACGTAGACCAGTTGATTCAGCCGTCTGATACGCTGGCCCGCAAGGTAGAACAGGTACTCGACCAGCTCAATTGGTCGGATGGTCGCATGGACGCGGCACTCCGCGGCGCTGCTCAAATCCTGGCAACTATCAGCGGTTACATAGCCATGATCACCATACCGCAAACCAATATGGCTTGCTTGCGCCACTTGCAACTGGTGCAGCTAGAGCCGGGAAAGGTGATGCTGATCGTGGTGACGGATGCCTACGAAACTCAGTCGGTTTTGGTGCAGTTGCCGAGGGACGCAGAAGGTAACAGGCCTGATGTCGAAATCGTCGATCGCGAATTGCAGATTTTGTCGAATTTTTTGAACAGCAAGTTGCGGGGACGATCGCTCTCGGAACTCTCGACTGTAGACTGGAGCGAGTTAGACCGGGACTTTGAACTGTACGCTGAGTGGATGGGAACCATGCTGACTGCTTTGAGCAGCCGCCAAAGAAATCCAACCTACACGCGGATTCTGATCGGCGGTTTGGCAGAAGCGCTGCGCTTGCCTGAGTTTTCGCAGTTGCAACAAGTTCAAACCTTGGTGCAACTGCTCGAACAAGAGCAAGAACTGCTTTGGCCTTTGATTTTTGAATCGCCTGAGTTGGACACCCCCGGGAAGCGGGTAACGGTGCGTATTGGTTCAGAAAATTCCTTAGAACCAATTCGTGGCTGTACTCTAATTTCTTCGACTTACCGCCGGGGCTCGGTGCCGGTGGGTAGCGTTGGGGTTTTGGGGCCGACGCGGATGGTTTACGAAAATGCGATCGCGGTGGTGGAAGCTGCGGCGGATTATTTGTCAGAAGCTATTGGCGGAAATCGAGTTAGTTTTCCTGATGGCGAGCGAGGGCGATCGGATAATCCCTTGTTAGATGCACCCTAATTTGATAGCCCCAAGCTTAACTGGCTTGGGGTTTTATTGTCTGTCCCGGACGCACTGGCAACCTTGATAAACTGGGTTTTGTGATAAAAAACCTACGCTTTCATGCTCTTTTTGGGGCAAGAAACTAAAGCGATCGCGCTTCACGAGAAATTTTCGTCAAAAACCCGGTTTCTGCGTCCAGGATCGGTTCGGAAACTGGCAGGAGTTGCGGGCGATCGACTTTCCGGCGATCGGGGGAAAGAGATGGCGATGGCGAGCGATCGCGCATTCACAGAAAGTGGTCGCGGAGCGCCAGTCGAGCGGCGGGTTTAGCGGCCCAACCGAGGAGTTTTGATGCAAACCAGGTGGGCCTCACCGGCTCTAGGGATCGCGGCTGCACAAAATGAACTGAGAACGCGGGAGCGACGATTGCGGGGTTCCCGAAGGCAGCAGAATGTCAAAATATTAAGACATTTTAGAGAGTTCGTCAAAAATATCTAAAAAAGATTAGTGTTGATATGAAAGCGATATTTCTTTTAGGAATAGCCCGGGTTAGACAATTGCACATAACTTGCAGTAAATTTGGCTTGATTGCCACTTCATAAAAAAGTTAAGCGCTGAGTTAAGATCGAACAAAATTTAGGGAATTTTCTTTTAGCATTCAATGAAATCGACCGATAAAACTAAGAATACCTTTGCGATCACAACGCCTCTGTATTATGTAAATGATTTACCTCACGTGGGCAGCGCTTACACGACTATGGCAGCCGATGCCCTAGCCCGATTTGAGCGGCTGCGGGGCAAATCAGTTTTGCTAGTGACGGGGACGGACGAACACGGGCAGAAAATTCAGCGGACAGCCGAGACTTTGGGACGATCGCCCCAAGCTCATTGCGACTTAGTGGTTCCGGGGTTTGAGGCGCTTTGGGAGCAACTCGACATCCAGTACGATCGCTTCATCCGCACAACTTCGCGGCGCCACGAGTACATTGTCAAAGAATTTTTCCAGCGCGTCTGGAACTCCGGTGACATCTACTTGAACCAGCAACAAGGCTGGTACTGCGTTTCCTGCGAAGAATTCAAAGATGAACGGGATTTGTTGCCAGGAAATCGGTGCTCTGTCCACACCAGCAAGGAAGTTGAGTGGCGCGACGAGGAAAATTACTTTTTTCGCCTGTCGCGGTATCAAGACCAACTGCTGGCCTTGTACGCAGAACGTCCCGACTTCATCGCGCCGGAAAGTCGCCGCAACGAAGTGCTGAGCTTCGTCAACTCTGGACTGCAAGACTTTTCGATTTCTAGAGTGAATCTGGCATGGGGTCTGCCAATGCCGGTTGACCCCAGTCACACCATATACGTCTGGTTTGACGCTTTGCTGGGATACGTCACCGCCTTGGTAGATCCGGACAGCGACCCGACGTTGGAGAATGCTTTATCTAAATGGTGGCCGGTTGACCTGCACTTGATCGGCAAAGATATTCTCCGCTTCCACGCAGTTTACTGGCCGGCAATGCTGGTGTCAGCGGGTCTGTCGGTGCCGGCCCGGGTCTTCGCTCACGGGTTTTTGACCAAAGATGGCAAAAAAATGGGGAAAACGGAGGGTAATACTTTAGATCCCGTCGAATTGGTCAAGAAATACGGCGCTGATGCAGTGCGTTACTATTTCCTCAAAGAAATTGAGTTCGGAGAGGACGGCGATTTTAACGAAACTCGGTTTATCAATATATTGAATGCTGAGCTAGCAAATGATTTGGGAAATTTGCTTAATCGTACCCTAAACATGGCTCGCAAATATTGCGGTGGCTGCGTACCAAATGTGTTAGGAGAAAACATTGACGGCGACAACCTTCTCAAGGCTATGAGCCTGGGTTTGGGCGAGCAAGTAGCGGTTTTTTACGAAGACTTGGCTTTTAGCAAGGCTTGCGAAGCCGTGCTTGCATTAGTTCGAGCCGGGAACAAGTTTATTGACGTGCAAGCACCTTGGAGTTTGTACAAGCAGGGACAGATAGAAAGTGTCGAACAAGTGCTATATTCTGTTCTGGAATCTGTTAGACTAGCATCTTACCTTTTATCGCCGATTATTCCCAATATCAGCAACGCTATCTATCAGCAGCTAGGTTTTTCAATTGACTTTAACGATCGAGTTACAGTTAACAGTTTAGCGAATTTTGCAGCTCAGGCTGCCTGGGGCGCTTTGCCGGCGAACCAAACTTTGGGGGAACCCCAACCTGTTTTTAAGCGGCTAGAACTGCTGTAAACAGTACCTTCATAGTTGGCAGCCAGCGCTCTGAGTGTTATGACAGACTACGAATTAGCAGTTATTTCCTTACCAATCTTTCATAAAAATTGAGGCATAACAATCATGTTGAATAGAATAGAAAGCAATGACCTTTTTACGCCGGAACAGGTGCTAGAAAATCGGGGTCGAGTAGCAATTTTTATTGACGGCTCTAACCTTTTTTACGCGGCTTTGCAGTTAGGAATTGAAATTGATTACACTAAGCTACTGTGCCGTTTAACTGCGGGTTCGCGGCTGCTGCGCTCTTTTTTCTACACGGGTGTCGATCGCACTAACGAAAAACAGCAAGGGTTTTTGCTGTGGATGCGCCGCAACGGCTACCGGGTGATTTCAAAGGATTTGGTACAGTTGCCAGATGGCTCTAAGAAGGCGAATTTAGATGTAGAAATCGCTGTGGATATGATGGCTTTAGTGGGGTCTTACGACACGGCGGTTCTGGTCAGCGGTGACGGCGATTTGGCTTATGCTGTAGACGCTGTGAGCTATCGCGGCGTGCGGGTTGAGGTGGTGAGTTTGCGATCGATGACGAGCGACAGTTTGATTAATGTAGCCGATCGCTATATCGATTTGGAAATGATTAAGGACGACATCCAAAAAACATCGCGCCCTAATTATGCTTACCGCCCTTTGTCAGGTCTGAGCTTGATGGAGGAACACGACGACAGATAGGGATTTGGTAATGGGTAACGGGTAATGGGTGATGGTTAATGGGTTAAATCAATGAGAATTAAAAGTTAAAAATTTAGACAAAACATGACACATTTTTAATTTTTGATTAATTATTTTTCAATACCCAATTATTAATTCCCAATTACCTATTACCAATTCCCAATTACCTATTACCAATTCCCATTGGCCAATGATTAATCTCAAATCCCAAATCCCCAATCTCAAATCCCCAAAATTGATGCTGCTATTTTTAGCAGCACTGATTTTGGGGGTTGGTGCTTGTGCGGCTCCGCAAGAAACTCAAAAGAACAAATTAGCTGAGGATCTCAAAACTGCTCAACAGTCAAACAGCACTTTAACTTTGAACAAAGTAACTCTAGAGCAAGCAAACGAAAAGGGGGAGACATTCTGGAAAGTAAACTCGAAAAATGCCGTTTACAGCAAAGACAAAAAGATAGTTAACATTCAGAAACCTGTGGGTAAATTATTTCAGGACGGCAAAGAAATTTACGACATTCAGGGAGAAACGGGGCAGGTATTTCAGGAAGGAAATCAGGTTTTTCTCAAAGGTAACATAGTCGCTACTGACCTTAAAAATGGAGTGGTATTGCGCGGAAATGAGTTGGAGTGGCGGCCGAAGGAAGATGTCTTAGTTGTCCGCAACAATTTGACGGGAGAGAACAAACAGGTGACGGCTTCAGCGAAGGAAGCGCGGGTTTTCAGTAGGGCTAAGAGAATGGAGTTATTCGGCTATGTGGTGGCCAATGTTAAAGATCCAGCTTTGCAATTGCGAACTGAGCACTTAGTGTGGTTTGTGGAGCAACAAAAGGTAAACAGCGACAAACCAACTCAAATTGATAGATACAAAGACAAAATAGTAACAGACAGCGGTTTTGCGGATCAAGTAGATGTAGACTTAAAAACCAAGATTGCGACGCTGACGAAAAACGCTCAGTTGATGCCATCAGACCCGCCGCTGCAAATAGAAAGCAGTTTGATGAGTTGGAATTTTCCGGCGCAATATGTGATATCGCCCGGGCCTGTGAAGGTATTTCACCGCGTGGAAAAGGTAACGATGACTGGGGATACGGGGCGGGGAGATTTAGAAAAAAAAATCTTTTATTTGACGGGAAATGTGGTAGGAATCGGAGAAAAACGTCAAGCTCAATTAAATACCGATCGAGTAACGTGGTATTTAACTAACCAGACTTTCGACGCAGAAGGAAATGTGGTTTACAAGCAACTAAATCCGGTGTTTAATTTGACTGGGCCGAGGGCGGCGGGAGAGTTGAAAAATCAAACTGTGATTGTCAAAGGGGACGGTGGTGGTGGCCAAGTGGTTACGGAATTTGTACCGGACGAGTACAAGGGAACTTTGGGAAAGTAGATAGGATTGCGATCGCAGATGCGAGCAGATGAGCGCCCATAAACGCAGATATAATTAAGATGAGATTGAGTAAGGAGGGGTTGGGATGACAACAATTTAGAAACAACTTTAGAAAGGCTTGATGAACCTATCTTAATTGACGGATTAAGTTGGAGAGAGTTTAAGGCTGTTGAACTGCTTCTCTCGCCTCCGGGGGTGCGGCTGTCGTTTTTAGATGGGGTGTGGGAGATTAGACGTATGCCTGGAAGAAAAAACGAAACTGGCAAACAGCGGATTTCAAGGCTATCTCGCTCAGCCGCCTATGTTTCCGGCGATCGCCCGTGCAGTCAAATCTTTTTCTGTTTCGCATCTGATTCAACCTGAACTCATGGCACTGTTGAGTTTAGGGTTGATTTAGCTACTAGGCACTATGACTATTAAGCTATTGTGCATCTAGTTTGCCATTTCCTCAGTTTTAGAATTCTTGTGGGACGGGCCACCGAGCCCGTTTAAAACCGCAATTAAGCGGGCGTAAGCTTAGGACTTACGCATAGATCGCCCAAAGCCCCTTCCCAAGTGGGATTTCAAGTACCCCTTTTTCAAGCGGTTCCCCTCTTTTTAAGCGCAGCAGGGGGGAGGTGGGTTTCAGGCCGTATCGTGCGTAAGCCCTGACTATAATTGTATGCTTAGATCAATTAGGATTGAGGTCTTGACCTACAAGTGAAGGGAGGTGTACTCAATATCCATGCAATCTGCACGTAGGCTCACACTGCCACGCCAAGCAAAATATACCGCATTTGACATTTGTGGAGCTTCAGTCTCAAATGGGGTAGCTGTTTTTTCTTTCATAAATTTCTCAACTGTACCAGTATTAGCTGCTCCTTTCACCCGGGTTATTCAACAATAAGATATCATGAAACCAATTGGCTTTAAAGAGAGAGGGAATCAATAATTTCCCTAGAACTGACTTTAAATGATTAAGAGTGAGCGACTGTTGTTATTGAAACAATCCAAATACTAAAATGACTCCGCCATGACACTAATCGCAAGTGAGCATGAACTTGCAAAAAGCTCTCAAAAAATCCCGCTACGCCTGGTCTTAGTCGTACCATTCGTCCTGCAAATCTTTGCCGCTGTGGGACTGACAGGTTGGCTCTCCCTACGCAACGGCAAAACTGCCGTCAACAACGTTACTAGCCAATTACGAACCGAGGTACTCGCCCGCATCAATCAACAACTAAACACTTACTTGGAAACGCCCCACTTGGTCAATGCCATCAGCGTCGATGCCATTCGCCGCTTTGGGTTGTGGAATCCAGACAATATGGGTTCGATGAGAAGTTACTTTTTCTGGCAGCTCAAGCAATTTTCCACCGTTAGTTACATCAGTTTTGGAGGGGAAAAAAAAGAATATGCAGGTGCTGGATATAAGGATGATGGCAGTGTTGTTATTGAAATAACCGATCGATCTACTAATTTTCTCAATACGATCGTCAGCGTAGATAGAGAGGGTAACCAGACTCAGTTTAAGGAAACCCACCCAGACTACGATCCCCGCATTCGAGGCTGGTATAAAGCCGCAAAAGTTGCAGGCAAACCCCAATGGAATAAAATTTATCAATATTATATTCAACCTAGCCTAGGAATCTCCGCTAGCCAACCTGTTTACGACAAAAATGGCACTTTTCGAGGAGTTGTAAGTACCGATCTATTTCTTTCAAAAATCGGCCATTTTCTCCAAAGTTTAAAAATTGGTAAATCTGGAAAGACTTTTATCATAGAACGCTCTGGCTTGCTAGTGGCTTCTTCCAGCGCTGAGAAGCCATTTATCTACAGCAAAAATCGCAAAAAAACGCAAAGGTTAAAAGCGCTTGAAAGCAGCGTACCTTTGATAAAGGGTACAGCGCAGCATTTAATAGAACGCTTTGGTAACTTCACCGAAATTGATAGCAACCAGCAACTAGACTTCATGCTAGATGGTCAGCGGGAATTCGTGCAAGTATCCCCATTCCAAGATGGTCGAGGTCTTGATTGGCTGATTGTTGTAGTCGTTCCAGAAGCCGACTTTATGGAGCAAATCAATGCCAATACCCGCAGCACTATCTTACTCTGCTTTTTAGCGTTACTGCTAGCGACGTTGTTAGGAATCCTCGCCTCCCGCTGGATTACCCATCCGATTTTTCGTTTGAGTAAAGCGAGTAGAGCGATCGCTAGCGGTCAATTAGACCAAAAAGTAGAGGTAAATGACATAGATGAACTGGGAATTCTCGCTCAATCTTTTAACCAAATGGCACAGCAATTGCGCGAGTCTTTTGCTGCTTTAGAAAAGACCAATTCAGAGCTAGAAAATCGAGTAGAAGAACGGACAAGTCAGCTAAAAGAGGCAAAAGTTGCCGCTGATACTGCTAACCACGCCAAGAGCGAATTCCTCGCCAACATGAGCCATGAACTCCGCACTCCTTTGAACGGAATTCTAGGATACGCTCAAATCATGGAACGCGATAAAAGTACAACTCCTAAACAAAAAGATGCGATCCAAATTATTCACCAGTGTGGTTCGCACTTACTCACTCTGATTAACGATATTTTAGATATTTCTAAAATTGAAGCCAATAAAATGGATCTTTACAGTTCAGCTTTTAATTTTCCTTCTTTTCTGATGGGAGTTGTGGAAATGTGTCGCATTCGAGCCGAACAAAAAGAAATTACATTTAATTATCAAGTATTAAATCAACTTCCTAACGCTGTCTGTGCTGATGAAAAACGACTGCGCCAAGTTTTGATTAACCTTTTGGGCAATGCTATTAAATTTACAGAAAAAGGAGGGGTTATTTTTAAGGTAGGCGTAATAGCTGAGGGGGAAGACTCCGACCAATCACCACTTACTAAAATTCGTTTCCAGATCCAAGATACTGGGATTGGAATGGCACCAGAACAGTTAGAAAAAATATTTTTACCGTTTGAACAAGTCGGAAATATTCAGCAGAAAGCAGAAGGCACCGGGTTAGGATTAGCGATCGCACAGAAAATTGTTCAAATGATGGGAGGCGAAATAAAAGTCGAAAGTATACTCGGTCAAGGCAGCATTTTTTACCTCGATTTAGAGTTGACTCAATCATCTGAATATATTGAGCAAACCTCCCTCGATAATTCAATCAATTTAAAGGGCTTTAAAGGAAATAAAAATAAAATTATGCTAGTAGACGATCGATTTGAAAATCGAGGTTTTCTGATAAATCTTTTAGAACCACTAGGTTTTCAAATCATGGAAGCTTGTGATGGAAAAGAGGGCTTAGATAAAGCTGCTGAGTTTAAACCAGACCTGATTATCACAGACTTAGTGATGCCAGTAATGGATGGATTTGAAATGTCGCGGCGCTTCCGGAAATCATCAGAATTTAAAGATGTAATATTGATCGCATCCAGCGCCAGCGTGTTTAACTTCGATCGGGAAAATAGCCACGAAGCAGGTTGTAACGAGTTCCTAGCAAAGCCGATCCAAGTAGAAGAATTGCTAGAAGTATTAAAGAGTTACTTGCAAATAGAATGGATTTACGACCAACCTGCTGATTTGGCGAACGAACAGCAGGAAGGTTTCACTAATTTATTAAATGTTCAGAGTGGTGAGCTTGTGATACCGCCATCAACAGAGCTTGTAGCGCTATTTAATGCGGCTCGGATCGGCGATATTGAAGTTGTGGAGCAGGAAGCCAATAGACTCAAGCAGATAGACGGAAACTATCTACCCTTTGCTAATAAACTCTTGCAATTTGCCAAAAATTTTGAAGAAAAAGAACTTCTAGCTTTTGTAAAAACACATTTTGGAAAATAAAATGCTTACCCCAAAAGACAATGTAATTTTAATTGTTGACGATAACCCGAATAACCTAAAACTTCTGTTCGATTTTTTGAGGGAATCAGGCTTCAAGGTTTTAGTGGCTAAGGATGGGGAAAGTGCGATTGAGAAGCTACAAGAAGTTTCGCCAAATATCATATTGTTAGATGTGATGATGCCGGGGATAGATGGGTTTGAAACCTGCAGCCGCTTAAAAGCATCGGTGGCAACGAAAGATATCCCTGTGATTTTTATGACATCTCTTACCGATCGCGTGGATAAGGTTAAAGGTCTGTCAATGGGGGCAGTAGATTATATAACCAAACCCTTTCAGCAAGAGGAAGTCCTAGCCCGCCTGCAAATACACCTGAGACTGCGAAATTTGACCAAGACCTTGGAAGAGCAAAATGTGCTTCTCAAAGAGGAAATTGAAGCGCGAAAAGATGCGGAAGCCGCCTTGCAGAAACTCACTTTTGAGTTAGAGGAACGGGTGGCTTCTCAAACGGCTGATCTTACACAAGCCTGCAACAAGCTTCAACAGGCTCAAGTTATGTTGTTGCAAAGGGAAAAAAAATTAGGACATGATGCTTTTCACGACGCGCTAACGGATTTGCCTAACCGCGCTTGGTTTATGGATCGGCTGCAACAGGCGATCGGCAAGGCGTACAGACGTGAAGATTATTTATATGCGGTGCTATTCATTGACCTAGATCGCTTTAAAGTTGTGAATGATAGCCTCGGACATTTGGTTGGGGATGAATTACTAAAAAGCGTTGCTCGTCAACTGCAAGCTTCTTTACGCCACACAGATGTAGTTGCGCGGTTTGGAGGAGATGAATTTGTGCTCTTGCTAGAAGATATTAAAGATCTTGATGAACCAACAAGGGTGGCCGAACGCATCCAAAACCAATTAAGGCAGCCGTTTAATTTGAATGATTATGAAGTATTTACAGAGATCAGCATTGGGATTATCCTGAGCACAATGGGTTACGATCGCCCAGAAGACGTGCTCAGAGATGCGGATATCGCAATGTATTATGCTAAAGCTCAAGGCAGAGGGCGTTACGAAGTTTTCGATCCAGCGATGCAAACTCTTGCTATGACGCGCTTGCAGTTGGAGAATGACTTGAGAAGGGCGATCGGGCTACAAGAATTTTGCCTTCACTACCAGCCAATTGTCTCGCTTTCTACGGGGAAACTGAGTGGCTTTGAAGCTCTGGTCCGCTGGGGTCACGCATCTGGTATGATCTACCCGCCTGCCGAGTTTATCCCTGTGGCGGAAGAAACTGGTTTGATCAATGAACTAGGGTGGTGGGTTTTGCAGGAAGCTTGTCACCAGATTAGTATTTGGCAGCAACAGTTTCCCCAAACACCTCCCTTGGCGATTAATGTCAATCTTTCCGCCGTGCAGCTCAAGCAAGTAAACCTAGTCAATCGAATTGAGGAGCTTTTGCAGCAGACTAGCATTCCAAGCTACTCTCTCAAACTAGAGATTACTGAAAGTTGCATTTTAGAAACAGTATCCAGGGAAGAAAAGATGTTGAAGCAGCTAAAAGCTCTAGGCATTCTGTTGTGTATCGACGACTTTGGCACGGGCTACTCTTCTTTAAGCCGCTTACACGAGTTTCCCATTGATACCTTAAAGATTGACCGCTCTTTTGTCAGCCGCATTGGGGCAGACAACAGTGGCGTAGAAATTATCCAGACGATCGTGACGCTGGCTCGCAGCCGAGGTATGGATATCGTGGCAGAAGGTATAGAAACGCCAACACAGCTACAGAAACTGCGAGAGTTGGGGTGTGAGTTTGGCCAAGGATATTTATTTTCTCAAGCTGTAGACAGCTTCAAGGCAACCGAACTATTAGGCCTAAAAGTAGGGCTATTAAGCTGACCTCACATCTAGTTTGCCTCAATAAATTTTATGAAACGTAGGACAGGCCCAAAAGCCTAATCTCATCATGCAATCTCAATGTAAAAAAGCTTATAACGGTAGGTTTTACCAAGAGCAAAATGGCATTAAAACCCACATTCCGCACCCCCAACTTGCACATACACGGATTGAGCGGATAAAAAGGAACCTGGAGAGAGTAAAGAGTAGAAATACTCCAAAATTTGTGTCACTAAGCATAACCTAGTTAGGAATCCCTGAAAATTCAGGTTCGGGCGTGAGTTAAATCTGATTTTGTCAAAAATGCGATCGAGCGGTAACAAACCAAGTTGATTGCCGATCGGTAAACTGATTGATAACCAAAATGAGTTAAGTGTGAGCGATCGCAACCTTAGCTAGGGCTTGCTGAATAACGAGAAAAAAGTGACGCTAATTGGGTTTGTGAGCGCTACTTGGGTGGTAAGCGTGCCAGA
>NZ_JAUBSF010000105.1:0-21070 GCF_036704615.1 Microcoleus sp. K4-B3 | reverse complement strand
TTGGTTATCAAATGGGGACGGAAACTTAAAAACAAAGGAAATGCTATTATCACAATTTAAATGCGAAACAGCTTAGATAGCGACACAAATGCTGATGGCAAACTTGACGATGCAGACGCGATTGTTGGATATTTATCTAACTTGGCAGGCAAATCGCTTCAGGCAATCACTCCGCCCGATACCCAGTTAATGAGTTGGGTATTTGATGAAAAGAGCGACGGGATTTTTGTTACAATTAGAAAAGACTCGGATGGCGATCGCAAATTTACCGAAAAAGATGATATAGATTTTGTCCGAGTGAATGTCAGCAAACCCAATGTTGGCCAAGAGATAATCGACGGTAAAACTCGGCAAGAATTGCAAAAAATTCTTATTAATTCAAAGTAAAGATAAGGTGGGCCACCTACTTGAATTGACAGGAGATTTGCTTTGAAAACACTATTTTTGGCTTGGCAAGACCCGGGCAGCGGTTCTTGGTTTCCGATTGGTCTATTGACATTTAACGGTAAAGAATACCGATTCAGTTATACAAAGGGTGTTCTAGAAGCTCAGCTTAAGTGCGGGTTTGGGCCCTTGCCATCTTTCCCTGATTTCAATAAGGTTTACACTTCACAGAAACTGTTTCCCTTGTTTTCTAATCGAGTGCGGCCGCGATCGCGCCCTGACTACCCTGAATTTGTACAGTGGTTGAATATCCCTGAACACGAACATGACCCAATTGCTTTATTGGCGCGCAGCGGAGGGAAACGGGTAACTGATAAATTTGAGGTGTTCCCTTGTCCCGAACCGGATGAAAATGGACGTTACTGTATTCATTTTTTGGCAGATGGACTGCGATACCTTTCAAAGTCGGCAATTGAACGGATTAATCGGCTTCAAGTGGGCGAACTTTTGTATTTAGCCCACGAATTTCAAAATCCGCACGATTCCTCTGCTTTGCTTCTGTGTACTGAAGATCACTGGATTGTAGGCTATTGTCCGCGCTATCTTTGCGGGGATTTTTTTCAACTTATCTCGCAGCATCGAGAATTGGTTCGCGTAGAAGTCGATCGCCTCAACCAACCCCCAACGCCGCTACAGTTCCGCTTGCTGTGCAAGATGACGGCCGATTGGCGAGACTTTCGCCCTTTCCAAGGCCCGATGTACCAGCCGGTTAGCAGTGATGTTTTAGCTGCGAGTGCGATCGGATAATCAGCAACAATAAGTAAAATTACGATCGCAGAATTAGGGAAGAAGTCAAGTTAATTATTGTGAATTGAATACAGAAGATTGCACAATTTATACAAATAATTAGCTCAATGTTGACATTTTTTCCATAATAGAGTATGTTTGAGCTAATTTATCGATTCCAAATTCCGCAGTCTCAGTTTAACCCATAGAATTTATGAAAGTTAGAGCTAAACATTGCTAATGCTTTCCATTAGTATTGTTCTTCTGCGGGAAACCAATTATAGTTATACTTTTTATAATTAAAATTGGTCGGGGTGCGAAATTGACCGAACATAAACTTCAGATAATTGTGAGTATGAACAAAAAAATAAAGATTGGGGTTGCTGAAGCTTTTGGTACTTTTGTGTTGGTATTAGGTGGATGTGGCAGTGCGGTTTTAGCTGGAGACAAAATTGGCTTTTTGGGAGTGTCGATCGCCTTTGGCCTGTCCCTCTTAATCATGGTTTATACGATCGGCCCTATCTCTGGCTGCCACATTAATCCGGCGGTAAGCGTTGGTTTAGTAGTTGCCAAACTGATCGATGCTGTTTTGCTTCCTTATTATATAGGAGGTCAGATTGTAGGGGGAATTTTAGGCGGTCTTGTTTTGTACATGATAGCATCAGGAAAACCGGGTTTTGATGCGGCGGCTTCGGGATTTGCGTCTAACGGTTTTGCAGAACATTCTCCCACTGGTTACGGACTTTTGGCAGCAGCTTTGACGGAAATTGTACTGACTGCTTTTCTATTATTTACAATCATGGGTACTACCCATCCCAAATATCCCGTCGGTTTGGGCGGAATTCCGATCGGCTTGATGCTGGTGTTGATTCACTTAATCGGAATTCCCGTAACCAATACTTCAGTTAACCCAGCTAGAAGTATCGGTGTCGCACTTTTTCAAGGCGGATGGGCAATCCAACAGTTGTGGGCGTTTATTGTATTCCCAGTGATTGGTGGAATTATCGGCGTTTTGGCTTATAATTTCATTAAACCGACTATGGAAGAAATTTGATCGAGAATCAAAAATAAACCGGGTTTATTGAATTTTTTAGGGTGGTAGAATTCATCCGGCAACTTAAGAAACCCGGTTTGTCGATCGCACAAATCGATGAGATTGCAAGTATTTCGGTAAATAGGTGCCATGATTACGATCGTGATGGGAGTCTCAGGTTCTGGCAAAACTACCGTTGGCAAGTTGCTGGCGCAATCTCTCAATTGGGATTTCAGCGATGCCGACGATTTTCACCCATCAGCTAATATCGAGAAAATGAGTCGGGGCATTCCTTTAGAAGATGCGGATCGCTTTCCTTGGCTATTACAATTGCAAGCTGCAATAGACAGGTGGCTGTTGGAAAATAAAAATGTTGTGTTGGCTTGTTCTGCTTTAAAAGCATCTTACCGCGAAATGCTCTGCCGAGACCAGCAGCGGATGAAAATAGTTTATCTCAAATGTTCTTTTCAGTTATTGGCAGCCAGGTTAAAAAGTCGCGAAAATCACTACATGAAAGCAGAGTTGCTGTTAAGTCAGTTAGACACTCTCGAAGAACCAGAAAATGCAATTATCCTAGATGCTTCGCAGCCGCTAGAGGTAATCGTGCGCCAAATTAGAAATCATCTGATGTGCGGTTAATTGCCCACAATAAAACCTATAATACCAAATCTGGCTTAAATACGTGTTTATTTTTTAGTCCCTCTCAGCTAGGACGAGAGTTTGTATAGTAGGGATTCCAAACGGCGAGTCTTATCGAGGGTTTTTAACGCGGGTTTAGTATAAGAGTTATTTTTTTTGAGCAACCGGGTTTCTGAACCAAATTTAGCCCCCTCTCCGTTTCCGGGGGAGAGGTTTGGCGTGCTAATGTTTGTACAAATACAAGAAAGCTTCTACTTCAGCGGCGGTTGGTTGAGCTTTAATTGCACCCGGTTTCATCGCTGTCATCGAACCTACCGCACTCGCATAAGTTACAACTTTTTTTGTTATTTCTGGAGTGGCTAAACTCTTAATTCCCACCTTGCACAATTGGCTGACAAAACCAGCCAGAAAACCGTCGCCGGCACCTGTTGTATCCTCAACATCTACTTTAAATGCGGGGATTTTTCCTTCATTTTCCGAGATACAATAGGCGCAACCTTTCTCGCCTGCAGTCACCAAAACGCCTTCTACGGAATCGAGGCGGTAGGTAATAGCTCCAGCGTCGGTAGTGTCAAACAACCATTCGGCTTCTTCCTCAGATAACTTGACAAAATCAACTTTTTTTAAGAGTTTTCTAATGTGCGCTTTTGCTTCGTCTGGATTTTGCCAAAACACGGGACGCCAATTGATGTCAAGTATAATTTTAAGGTCATACTGTTCTGCTAGCTCCATCGCTCGGGCGATCGCCTCTCGACTTTCAGGATAAGCTAATTCTAAAGTGCCTAGCACTAAAAATTCGGCATTTTCAAACAGCACCTCGGGTAGTTGTGCAGCGAGGAGGTGGGTGTCGGCAAAATCCGCAGTATGAAATTCGCCAAAACCAGCAAAAGTTCGATCGCCTGCTTGATTCCGCAAGACATAAACTTGCCGCGTCGGCGCACTCTGATGGTGCTGCACTCCAGCGGTATCAACCCCTACTTCTTGCAATACCTGCACTAGGGAATTCCCCAATTCATCCCCACCTACAGCACCGATAAATCCCGCCGCCGTCCCCAATTTAACCAAAGCACAGGCAACATTAGCAGGAGCACCGCCTGGATATGCAGTCCAAGATTCTACCTCTTCGAGAGATACTCCTGGTTTGTCTGCTAAACAATCAAATAAGATTTCACCCAGACACAGAACGCGAGGATAAGTCATATCTATTTTAGATTTTAGATTTTAGATTTTAGATTTTAGATTTTAGACCAGCAGTAGACAGCTCAATAATTATTTTTAACCCATCCCAGAAAAATTGCAAGCTATTTTTTAATGGCTGCTCCTATAATATCAGACTTACTGATACTGGCAGTTACTCCCTCAACGCACAAGTGCAGTGCGGGCATATCAGTTGTTTTACCTGAAAACATCTGCGGGTTTGGCCCGGATGTCAGATGCGCGCAGGTAAAGGGATCACGCGCCACCCTCCGGTGCCAGCAGTGCAAGTCGGTGCGCGTCATGCTGTGTCGGCGCTGGGTTTGCACTTTTTGCGATTCTGCAAGCGAGTTGGTGCTTGGGGCCCAAAATAGTAGCACAGCAAATTTAATTTTCTCTTCATACTTCATCCCTCATCCTCTAGAATTGTAGATAGGTAAATATGCAGACATAGGAAAAATTTATGAGCGGGAGCGTCTCTGGGACCCCTGTCACCCTGTCGGACAGAGAATTGCAAGTGGTAGAGTTAGTAGCGGCGGGATTGACTAATGAGAAAATAGCCGAAAAGTTAGAGATTAGCAAGCGTACAGTTGACAACCACATTAGCAATATCTTGAACAAGACGCGCGCCGACAATCGAGTTACGCTGGTACGTTGGGCGTTGCAGTGGGGGAAGGTATGTTTGGACAATATTAATTGCTGCCCTCTACCGGGGCCGCTCGATAAAGAAGTATCTTAAGTAGGGGTTCTGGTTGGGGACAGGCAAAGAAATGATGCAAACGGCACAAGAAAAACAACTCCGCTATCAAATTCAATGCCCTGGATTGCCGCTGGCGGTGTATCGCGAAGTGGCAGCCCATTTGCGTCAAGTTGAAGGGGTGCAAACCGGTTTAATTCCGCAGCAGTCGCAGCGGTTTGATTACGGCGACAGCCAAATTGGGGGTTTGTGGATACAGTATCCTGAAGGGTTCGATTTGGCAGGTCGCGAGCGAGTCGATCGCATTTTGGCTTATTATGGCGATCGTTACGGAGCTTGGGAATTATTAAGTCATTAGTTATTGGGAATTGGAAATTGTTAGCTGTTGACTGTTAACTGTTGACTCATAACTAATGACTAATGACTAATGACAACTGACAACTGACAACTGACTAACAAAATGAGTGCAATTAAAACTTTACCGGGAACGCGGGATATTTTGCCCGCTGAAATTCAATACTGGCAAAATATAGAAGAAGTCGCTAGAACAATTTTGAAAAAAGCGGCTTACCGAGAAATTCGGACGCCTATTTTTGAACAGACATCTTTATTTGAACGCGGCATCGGCGAAGCTACCGATGTTGTAGGCAAAGAAATGTACACTTTTAAGGATAAAGGCGATCGATCGACTACTTTGCGTCCAGAAGGCACCGCCGGAGTAGTCCGAGCTTTTATTCAAAACAGTTTGTACGCAGCAGGAGACGTGCAGCGTCTGTGGTATGCTGGGCCGATGTTTCGCTACGAACGCGCACAAGAAGGAAGACAGCGGCAGTTCAATCAAATTGGCGTGGAAGTCTTGGGGAGTGCGAATCCTCGTGCGGATGTCGAAGTAATTGCGATCGCCTGCGACATCCTGCAAACCCTCGGTTTAAAAAATTTGCGCCTCGATATTAATTCTGTCGGAAATAAGCAAGACCGACAAAATTATCGGCAAGCTTTGATAGATTATTTTACACCGCACAAAGACGAATTAGACGCGGATTCTCAAGATCGGTTGACTCGCAATCCGCTGCGGATATTGGACAGCAAAAATCAGCGAACTCAAGAAATTGTAGCTGGTGCGCCTAGCATTTTAGAATATTTGGGCGACGAGTCGCGATCGCACTTCGAGCAAGTGCAGCTTATGCTCACAAATTTAGGAATTAGCTATCAGTTAAATCCCAGATTAGTGCGCGGTTTAGATTACTATACCTACACCGCATTTGAAATTATATCCGACGATTTGGGAGCGCAAGCAACAGTTTGCGGTGGTGGCCGCTACGACGGTTTAGTCAAGGAATTGGGCGGCCCAGATACGGCGGCAGTTGGTTGGGCAATGGGTATCGAAAGGTTGATTATCCTGCTGCAAAAGTTGCAACCTTTGCCCGTGCCAAAGTTAGATTTTTATTTGGTATCCAGGGGCGAAAAAGCAGAACAGCAATCGGTATTGTTAGCACAAAAATTGCGGATTGCGGGGTTTAGCGTCGAGATAGATTTGAGCGGCAGTGCGTTCGGAAAACAGTTTAAAAGAGCCGATAGAAGCGGTGCTGTTGCGTGTTTAGTTTTGGGAGATGCGGAAGCTGAAAACGAGACGGTACAATTGAAATGGTTGGCGAGTGGTGAACAAAGTGCGATCGGGCAATCTGAACTACTAGCAATGACAAACGAGCTACAGCAGAAAATTAACAACCCTTAGAACTCTCGGTTTTAGCCAAGTCTAGATCCCCCTAAATCAGGGGGACTTTGAATTCCAATCCTCTCGTTACCAGGCTCTGCCCGGTAACGAAGATCCAGAAGCTCGGCCTCGTCATTAAGCCATTAACATTAATCCCAAAAACCAAAAGATATAATTTAATCATTAAAACCACTAACCTCTGATAAACTATGTCTGTAGCAACTAAAAATCCTGAAACAAAACTCACAATCACCTGGCCGCTACTACCAAAAGATTTCCAACTACCAGACGACCCAGTGGAAGACGAAAGCCAACCATTATTAGCCGCCGCTTTGCGCCAGCCACTAACAGGATTTCCTGAATTAATGCAGGATGCCTTAGTTGTTTCCAACTTTGCCTTGTGTGCCGGAATTAGTTTCCCAGGTTCAACCAACGACGAACAGCGTATTATCTGCAAAGCACCAGATTGGATGTACGTGAAACCCGTCAATCCAAAAAATGTCTCGCAAGTCCGCCGTAGTTACACGCCACACACAGAAGGAACCATCCCCCAAATCGTGATGGAATTTCTTTCAGAAACCTATGGAGAAGAATACTCAGTTGAATTTACCTCGCGGGTGGGAAAGTGGTATTTTTATGAGCAAGTAATTAAAGTCCCCCGATACGTCATATTCCGAGCCAAAACAGCTCATTTAGAAGTTTACGCTTTAGAATCAGAGCGTTACAACTTGCAAAAACCAGAGGAAAACGGACGTTATTGGATACCGGGATTAAACCTATTTTTAGGTATTTGGGAAGGAACACACGAAGGAAGGACAGGCTGTTGGTTGAGATGGTGGGATGCAGAAGGCGAGTTGTTGCTGTGGTCTGAGGAAAGAGTAGAACAAGAACGCCAGCGAGTAGAACAAGAACGCCAGCGGGCCGATCGCGAACGACTCCGCGCTGAAAAATTGGCCGAAAAACTGCGTCAAGCCGGGATCGAGTTAGATGACGAAGAGTGAAATATCAATTGATGAGTCGAGTTCGATCGTGTTTTGGTATGATGACACTCTTGTGGTGCGGGCATCCAGCCCGCCCTTGGCTAACTTTACACTCCTATGTTAATCGAACGTCTCCAGCCGATCGCCTGGACAACAAAACCGCGACTCATATCCTTATTTTCTGGTTGCGGCGGCATGGATTTGCCATTCCACCAAGCCGGATTTGAGGTAGTTTGGGCGATCGACTCCAATCCATACGCCTGCAAAACATTCCGCAGAAACATCGCCGATGTCATCATCAACGACAGCATAGAAAATATAGACATTGCACAAGTTCCCGAAGCTGAAATATGTATAGGAGGCTTCCCTTGTCAAGACTTTTCCCTAATTTGGAAACGGCCCGGTCTGGAAGGAACCAGAGGCAATTTATATACATACTTCCTCGATTTTGTCAACAAAAAAAAGCCCAAAGCTTTTGTAGCAGAAAATGTAAAAGGCTTATTAAGTGCAAATAATTATCAAGCAATAAAACAAATAATTTCTGACTTTGAAAGTATTGCACCAGGCTACTTAGTTAAACCTAAACTCTACAACTTTGCTGATTACGGAGTTCCCCAATTTCGCCAAAGAGTTTTATTAGTTGGCATTCGGATGGATACAGGATTTAACTTTGTGCATCCTCAGCCAAAATACGGTATAAATCGCAAAAATCCTTATCGAACTGCGGGCGAAGCACTCAAAAATGTAGAAACAGTTCTTGACAATAACAAACATCATAAAATTCATTCCCGCACCGTTGAAATTTTGAATCGAATTAAACCGGGAGGCAATTTTTCGGATATTCCCAAGGACAGTCCATACTATGTAAAAGGTATGATCAGTCACGTTTATCGGCGAATTCATCCAGATAAACCATCATCGACAATCATTGCTGGTGGAGGTGGCGGAACTTGGGGTTATCATTATTTAGAACCGCGTTCTTTGACAAATCGTGAAAGAGCAAGATTGCAAACATTTCCCGATGATTTTGTTTTTGAAGGTTCTACGACTGAAGTGCGGCGGCAGATTGGGAATGCCGTGCCACCGGAGGGAATTGTTGCTGTTGTTAAGGCTTTAATTCCGCTCTTTAATGAGAATTATCCGAAAGTGGATTTATATGAAATGAGTAAAAAGTTGCAGGGTATGTCAATTCAACAACGATTAAAATGGGCTGAATCCGAGGGATTCGAGCAGAGTTTGCAGTTAATTTGAAAGTGTGGTATAATCAAACTACCTGAGTCAGATGAAGCTTAAATCTTATGTCTAAGTCAGGTTATATATTTTTATTTATCGATGCCTGTAAACTTAATCATTGCTGGCGTGAACAAAAACTTAACTACAGGAAACCCCTCTAGAAACACACCTCATTACGAGTATCCCCAAGGCATCCCTGAGTGCTATGCGGATATCGTAGAGGAACTGCGGACTCAGGCTCAAGATGTTCGATCGAGAGATATTGGAAAACCCAGTGGTGGTAATGCTGCGGCTGCCAAACTAGAACTCGCAATGGGTAGAGTTTATAGCAAAGAAGCTACCAGCAAGAAAAAGCCTCTCAATATTCCAGGCCAAGACAATGGGCCAAAGTTGTGTTTTCCGGAAAGGATTGACAGAGCAGCAGTCTCTGAAAATTTCAACGAAAAACACGCTGAGTACAAGCTCTTCAATGCACTTGCAGCAGAGTTGGAAGGAGATAGTGTACCTTCTGAGGCGACAGGAAGGCTTTACCTTTACACGGATCTGGATATGTGTTCGGGCTGCAACACTACCTGCGATGAAGACTTTGCTAGGTGGTTCCCCAACATTGAAGTGATTATCTTCTACGAGGAGCCATATCCGTAGAAATATAGGATAGCCAGTAGAGCCAAGGAAGGCTTTACTGGCTTCTCTGGGTAAGGTAGAATGGAGGTGATATTAATCTTAAAATTAGCTTGATCTTGGTTGACGATCAAGGAAAATACATAAGGAGGGAAAGTCAATGATAAAGTTTGACAGAGGTCATTACACCGATTTCAAGTTGCCCAACAATTCAGATATTCCAAAGCAATTACAGCAAACACTTCAGACGGTTTGGGACAGAAAATATGATGATTTATACGAACGAGGTGGAAAGTGCAATGTAGAAGAAGCTTTTGTTGAAGTAATGACAGCCTTTGGAATGCCTAATGATCCAATATCCCATCAGCGATACGTCTATATGGCTTATGGAATAGCATTAGCAGCTAAACCGACCATTAAACATTACTTTCCTGAAGAACACAAAGCTGATATCGTTGAAGGAATTGTATCTTGTTGGCTTAAGGATAGTTGTGAAATCCCAGAAACTTGGGCTGATACCTTGTTTCCTAATATCAACAAAATTGGAAAATATCAAGCTACTGACGAAGCTTATAATATTTTCTACGGCTTGCTGCAAACACTCAACACCAAAACAGCCTATAATGCCATCTTGGATATTTTGTATGATGCCATTACCGGAGATGCTATTTCTGGTTTTGCTGCTGCTCAACGAGATATGTTTAATTGGTGGTTAATTGAGGTGGTTCCTGCTGCCTATTGTTTAAAGTTGCCATCTACTTTATATTCAGGAAAATGGGAATTTCCACCACTGAGTCAGTGCGCTTAAGTAATGACCAAAGTAATTGGAAAAGAGTGCGTGTTGCTGATTCTAGTTAACTTAAGGCACCGTGAAACCTTTGATCGATCGCACTTTTTCCTCCTCCCTCAACCCTTTACACTGCACCAAAACCCCAAAACCCCCCAAACCCATCGGATCGATCAATTGATGCAAAGCCTCCCGGCGCCGCAAAAACGTTGCCACATCCAATACTTCCGCATCATTTGTAGATAGAGAAGCAATACGATCGCCCAAACCCAAGGCCATCAAAAACAAAGCCTGTTGAGTGAACCCGACCGTATTCAAACCGCACAATTCACCCTGCCTTTCCAGCACCGTAAAATTAACATGAGCCGTTAAATCCTGCCGCCCCACATTAATATAAGGATTATTGTGATATCGGTGGCGATAATAACACTGTAGCGTCCCCTCCCTGCGCCTCGGATTGTAATAGCGGTGCGCCGGATAGCCATAATCAATAGTTAACAAATATCCCCGCTGCAACTTTTGAGCAACTGTACTCATCCAGTCCAAAGCCGCCAAATTCACCTCACTGCGATAACCATCTCCATAAACACTTGCCGACAAATCGATGCCCACAAAATCCAAATATTCGGCAATTTTAGGCGTGGAAACTTCGCCAACTACCTCAAGAAAATTTATTTCTTCTTGTAGACTTTTGGGGGTTTCGGCGGCAACGTAAATCTCCCTAACTTGCCCTTGTTCCAGAATAAATTGATGCACTGGTAAAGCATCGACCAATTCATTAGAAAAGAAACAGCCGATAATCGAATTATTAACTATTTCATCCCAATTGCACCACTTAACAGACTTGATATCGGCTAACCTTTGCCGCTGTTCCGCTTGGAGTACAGGGGAAACTTCAATAATAATGTATTCTAAAATATCAAAAAAATCAGGATATTGTCGTTGCAGATATTGCAGCACATTTTCGGCGAAAGTTCCCCGCCCCGCCCCCATTTCTACGACAGTAAAAGGATGAGGTTTGCCGATAAATTCCCACATTTCCACAAACTGCTCCGCCAAAACCTCGGCAAAATCAGCGCCCCAATGAGACGAGGTGATAAAATCGCCTTGTTTGCCGATCGACTGTCGATCGCTATTATAGTAACCGTGCTGCGGATGATATAATGTCAAATCCATATATTCAGCAAAAGTAATACGCTGCTGGGGACTGGCGGCAATTCTTTCGCAGATTAAATTGCAGAGTTCCGAGTTGCTGTCATTGATATCTGATTGCTGAACTTTCATAATTTATAGAATCAAATTTTGATGTTATTTCATTTGTGAAGGAGAGATTTTTTTTATTAACCGCAGAGGGCGCAGAGGGCACAGAGGAAGAGAGAAGAGGGAAACAAGGTACATTCTAGCGACGTTAATAGCAATATTAATCGATATCCATCCGCGTTGATCCGCGTTCATCTGCGATTAAAAAAAATCAACCCGGTTCCCAAAAAAAACCGGGTTAAATTCTCAGATAAAAACTGACCAAACCTACCTGTCAACCGAGCCCATAATAATGTCGATACTCCCCAAAATCGCCACCAAATCCGCAATCTTCACACCGCGCACAATGTGAGGCAAAATCTGCAAATTATTAAAATCCGCAGCCCGAATCTTCCACCGCCAAGGAAACGTACTATCGTCTCCGATAATATAAATCCCCAACTCACCCTTGCCGCTTTCAACGCGGACGTAATGTTCGCCCTTGGGAATCTTAAAAGTCGGCGCTACTTTTTTGCCAATAAACTGATAGTCAAAACCATTCCATTCCGATTTTGGCCCGCTTTCTAAGCGCTTCGCTTCTAAATTTTCGTAAGGGCCGCCAGGAAGTCCTTTCAAGGCTTGATAGATAATTTTAACTGACTCGCGCATCTCCCGAATTCGGACTAAGTACCGGGCCAAACAATCGCCCGCAGCTTCGGTACAAACTTCCCAGTCGAAGTCGTCGTAGCATTCGTAATGGTCAACCTTCCGCAAATCCCACTTCACGCCGGAACCGCGCAACATAGGGCCGGACAGTCCCCAGTTAATCGCTTCGTTGCGGGAAATCGTACCCAGGCCTTCAATCCGGCGGCGGAAAATCGGATTGTTGGTAATTAAACGTTCGTACTCGTCAACTTTGGGAATGAAGTAATCGCAGAAATCTTGGCACTTGTCCACCCAACCGTAAGGCAAATCTGCGGCAACTCCGCCGATGCGGAAATAGTTATTATTCACCATGCGATAACCTGTGGCTGCTTCCCACAAGTCGAGAATTGGTTCGCGATCGCGCATAGTATAGAAAAAAGGAGTTTGCGCCCCCACGTCCGCCAAAAACGGCCCTACCCACATCAAGTGGTTAGCAATCCGGTTCAACTCCAGCATAATTACCCGAATATAACTAGCCCGTTTGGGGACAGCAATATTTGCCAACTTTTCCGGTGCATTCACTGTCACCGCTTCGTTAAACATCCCCGCAGCGTAGTCCCAGCGGCTCACGTAGGGCACGTACATCACGTTGGTGCGGTTTTCGGCAATTTTTTCCATCCCCCGGTGCAGATAGCCCAAAACAGGCTCGCAGTCCACCACATCTTCCCCGTCCAGGGTGACAATTAACCGGAGTACCCCGTGCATGGAAGGGTGGTGCGGCCCCATGTTGAGCACCATCGGTTCGGTTCTAGTCTCAATTCTTGACATAATTAAATGAATTAATGATTACTGACTATTGTTGATTTTTGTTTCGCTTTATAGATTATGAAGGATATCGAGCTCTCTGAGAAGGATACCCCTGGATCGGATGTCAGTATTGACACCTATCACGTTCCAGTTTTGGGTCAAGAATTAATTGCGGGTTTAGCAGTGCGTCCCGGCGGGCACTATTTGGATGCGACACTTGGGGGCGGCGGACACACGAGTTTGATTTTAGCGGCGGCGCCAGATGTTACAGTGGTGGCGATCGACCGCGATGAACAAGCCATCCGTTTTTGCCAAGCCCGATTTGCCAACTCGCCCGTTGAGTTTTGGCACGGCAACTTTGCTGAATATCAGTCCCCAGAAGCCGAATTTGATGGTATCATAGCAGACTTGGGCGTCAGCTCGGCTCAGTTCGATACACCGGAACGAGGATTTAGTTTTCGCCACCCAGCTCAACTAGATATGCGTATGAACCAGCAGCAATCTTTGACGGCAGAAGAGATTATCAATCACTGGGAAGAAGTTAAACTAGCAGATATTATTTACAAGTACGGTGAGGAGCGACTGTCGCGGCGCATCGCGAGGCGGATTGTGCAGGGGCGTCCTTTTCAAACTACAACAGAACTTGCAGGGGCGATCGCCCGAGCCTTCCCTCCCAAGCAGCGGAACGGCAGAATCCATCCGGCCACCCGCACTTTCCAAGCTTTAAGGATAGCCGTCAACTCCGAACTAGCTTCTTTAGAAACTTTCCTCAACCAAGCGCCAAGGTGGTTAAAACCCGGTGGGAGAATCGGAATCATTACATTTCACAGCCTGGAAGACCGACCGGTCAAGCACCAACTCAGAGGAACACCCTGTTTGCAGGTACTGACAAAAAAGCCGATCGGGCCGCAATCCGAAGAAGTAGCTAGAAATCCCCGCTCTCGTTCTGCTAAGCTCAGACTGGCAGAAAGATTAACTTGATTCGGCAATAGTAATATGCTTGCTGCAAAAAGTTCAGAGATTAGGGGGACTAGAATGCAGCAATCAAGTACGATTTGGCAAAGAGGTAGGGAATAGCGCCAACAACCAACCGCTAACCCTCCGGGTACAGTGGGGCTTGAAATACAGCCGGTTTAGACCACACTCAGGTAGCGATACCGGAGTTAGTAGTAAGTGTTAAAAATCACACCGAAGACAGTGGGCAGCTACTTAAGAGCTCTGCAATCAGAGCATTAATTAGTCATTTGGGAGGCTGGTGTGTTTATAAAAGTAGCGACTGCTAACACGGTCGTTGCTCCTATCAAAGCACGAAAGCTGACTCGCGAATTTTCCCTATTGAAGCGGCCTACCGAGGCGGGTTACAGTATCGAAAGCCTCTCATCTGTCGTGCGAACAGATGGTGCGAAAGGAATGCTCACCTTAAGGTAAAACGGGTTTCTTTAACTCAACTTGACGTAACTGATATGTTGCATATATCCAGCCCCCCTTTTCCTCCCGCCACCTTGCTGAATACAGCTATGGTGGGGGTTTTCAAGGGGGAAGAAAGATGAGTCGGGGAGATGGAAGCAAGCTGAAACTGATGGTAGTCGATGACGAACCCGATAACTTGGATTTATTGTACCGGACGTTTCGACGCGACTTTCAAGTTTACAAAGCAGATAGCGCCCTCAGCGCCCTGGAAGTTCTAGACGAACAGGGCGAGATGGCGGTGATTATATCTGACCAGCGGATGCCAGAAATGAATGGCACCGAGTTTTTGGGGAAAACTGTCGAGCGATTTCCCGATACGATTCGGATTCTGCTAACGGGATACACAGATGTTGAAGATTTGGTCGAGGCCATCAACTCAGGTCAAGTTTTCAAATACATCACCAAACCGTGGAATCCAGAAGAACTCAAATTGGTGATCAATCAAGCCTCAGACACTTACAAATACTACAAGCAGCGCAGCGTTGCATTGCGCCGCGCTTTGCGCAAGGAATCTCTGTTCAATGAGGTAATGAGCGTGATTCGCGGGTCGCTAGATTACTCTAGTATGGTACAAACTATTGTTCAAACCGTAGGTCAAACTTTTGAAGCCAACTATTGTATGCTGCGGCCGGTAGAAGCCGATCGACTATTGCCGAGTACCTTCCCCTACCAAGCCCAAACCACCGAACCCAGCAGCTTTTCTTTTGATGAAAATTTGCTGGTTCAAGCTGTAGCCAGCCGCCAAACTCAAGTGAACCAAAACAGTGGGGGGGACGGTAACTCGGTTGAGATTGCCGTGCCCCTGACTTACCAGCAAGAATTGCTGGCGGTACTGGCTTTGTCCCAGATTGGCGGCACTAACCCTTGGTCGGCAGAAGAGATAGAGTTAATAGAAGGTGTAGCAGCTCAAGCTGCTCTCGCCCTGTCTCAAGCTAAGCTCTACCAGCGCACTCTGGATTTAGCCAAGCAGATGCAAAACGAGTTGGAAGTGGCTCGCCAAATCCAAACAAACTTGTTGCGCCAAAGTTGGCCGGATTTTGAAACTGTCAGGGTGCAAGCTTGCTGCTATCCCGCGCGGGAAGTTGGCGGCGACTTTTTTGAAGTCTACGTCCACTCTCAAGGGGATATTTGGATAGCGGTGGGAGATGTTTCGGGTAAGGGAGTTCCGGCTGCTCTATTTATGGCCAGCGCGATTTCGGTGATGCGGCGGGAACTTTCCCAAGAAGTTTCTCCAGAACCCGCTCAAGTTATGCAGAACATGAATAGCAGTATGTCTGACGACCTGATCGGCAACAACCATTTTATTACAATGGTTGTAGCTCGTTACACTCCGTCAACGGGACACCTCGCCTTTGCTAATGCCGGTCATATTTACCCGATCGTTTGGTCTCACTCGGAGGTGAAAGCTCAAGCCGCTAGCGGTAAAACGCCAGTCGAGCCGAATTTCCTGAAAGCTCGTGGCATTCCCTTGGGGATACTACCAGTTTGGAGAGGCAAAGCAGGTACGATCGAATTAAAGTCAGGAGATGTATTTCTGCTGACGAGTGACGGGATTACTGAAGCTAGCGTGACCACTGAAGCGGTCGCAGGGGGTGTACCAACCCGTTCTATGCTACAACAAGAAGGGCTTTGGCAACTCTTGATTCAGGAGCCTGGTTCCTTCAACTTGGACAATTTATTGGCTCACATCCGAGCCGACAATCCCGTTCAGGAAGACGACCAAACCATACTCTCTCTGGAGGTTCTCTGAATCTGTCAGCGACTCCCGACGCATAGTCGGGGGTGAGAGCCGAAAAAACTGAAGCCCTGCTTGTTGACCGCCCACACAGTAGTCCCGCAAAGGACTGCGTTACAGTCAACAGTAAAAAACCTAGCCCGCGATCGCGCGCAGCTAGTTTCCTGAATCGCTTTCCTGGGGGATTAAACACCTGTAAAGGGTTAAAGTAGAAGGCATTCGTCAGAAATAACCAACGCTTAAAAGCCAGGGATTGAAACAAAGATTTTTTATACCTCACTGCTTGCAGTCTCGGTATAATTATCAATTGTTAATGGGGTTTATACCCATAACTAAAGTTTTCAACTATACTCTTAACTTCTGCCTTCTACCGAATGACGAATGCCTGATTTTTAAACAGAAAAGGCTGGTATCCCCCGAGTAGCGACAAGTATTGAGACCGAATAAATTCGGCGCGTCGTGTTTCATCCCTGGTCTGAAGACACAGGGTTTTCAAACTTACGGGATTTTTATATGAATACTGAGCTTCATGTGCCAAGCGACTTGCGGTTTTTAACAATTGTTGAAAATTGGTTGCTGAGCAGTTTGGAAGTTGAGCTAGGAGAGCACGTCGATTGGCCGCGTCAGTCGAATCGTTTGCGCTTGGTGTTAGCAGAAGCCTATTCTAACGTGATCCGCCATGCTCACAAAGATCAACCCAATTTGCCCGTGTTAATTCGCTTGAATTTAAAAAATAGGGATATTGGTTTAGAAATTTGGGATTACGGTAAAGGTTACGAAATGGATACTTACAATCCCCCGAGGCCGGAAGCTAAACAGGAAAGCGGCTACGGCTGGCTGATTATGAGCAGACTTATGGATCGGGTGGACTACACTTTGCAAATAGACGGTCGCAACTGTCTGAAGTTAGAAGCTAGCTTGCCGGAAAAATCTTAATTAGTCATGAGTCATTAGTCATGAGTGATTAGTGATTGACAATGCACTTTTTGACTCGCTTTGGCTGTCTGTCGCACGGTGCGGTGACAGCCACTTTTTCGTGGAGTATCGTCGGCCCAACGCGAGACTGTAAGATTGTAGGGCTAAAGTCCCGATCGCACAAAGACGGAAGAAACGGGGTTTTTATACCTTTAGTGGCACTTCACCAGAGATTTGGATAAAAAACCCGGTTGCTGCCTCATTCTTGCGATAAAAAGCCGTTCCACCTGTCGATCGCCTGACTTGAGGCATTACGTGCGATGACAGGTCGAACCCCAATAAGCAATTTAAATCTGAAACAGCTTATTAAACATCAAATTTCTTATGAGGCCGCAGATTGAGCAATTCTTGGGGAGAAGCTAACAGTTTGACGGTAACAGAAAGGATTTCTTGGTCAGAATTGAGCAAGAACAGCCATGCGACATTAATACCAAATGCGGAAGTTTGCACCCGACCGCTGACCTGAACTTCTACTTTGCCATCTTCTAAAGTTTGGCTGACACCTTGCTGGGGTTTGAGCTGCATTCCTCGCGCTTCTGTTTTGAGATAAGTAGCGATCGAGATGCTGCCCATAATTGGCTCTTCAAACGGCGCGTGCAGAACCCCGTCATCAGCAAATAAATTAGCCGTCGCTTCAAAATCGCCCGCGTTTAAAGTTTCAAAATATCGCAGTACAGTTGGATTTGTGATGCCGGCAATCGTTATAGAGCTACTTAAAATAGGTGGAGTTGTTGCGGTCATAAAACAAGTGATTTCAGAGGAGTAAGTATACTGTAATCATTCTCTTTGTCGTAGCAAATCCCTCAAAAGATATAAGTAGAGCGAGGAAAATAATTCTCCGAAAAAAGGAGGAACCGGAGAGCATGGAGCGCAGCTTTCAGAGCGAGCGACTAAAATCAATACTAATTAAAAAAAAAATGCAACTCTAGGGAAGCTACAAACCCTCGTAGTCATCAGTCATTCCCAATTATTCAATTATTCAATTCTTTAATGCTATAAACCCAGACACCTGCCGGCATCTGGGTTTCTGGGCAAGTCTGTTTGACTGACCGAACCCTCAGATTTTATTTGCGCATCAAATTGAGTAATTCTTTAGGAGATGCCAACAAGTCGATCGCCACAAAGAAAATTTGACCTTGGGGATCTAGCAAAAACCGCCACGCAATATTCATGCCCATATTCGAGCCGAACCAGGGAGTTTCGACTTTGCCGGTGACTTTCACTTGGCGGTAGCCATCTTCTGCGGGTTCGGACACGCCTTGCTGCGGCATCATTTTGAGTCCGACGCATTCTTCCCGCATATAGTTGAGGATGGCTTCGCGACCCACAATCGGCTTTTGGAAAGGTGGTTGCAGGGCACCTTCTTGGGCAAATAAACCGACGGCTGGGGTGAAGTCGAAGGCGTTCATGTAGTCGATGTAGTTGAGGACAGTCTGCTCGCTGATACCCTCAATTTTGGTTTTCACCCGCTCTTCTACAGCGGTGGGAGTGCTGCGGGGGGCCGAGCGTTTGCCGTACTCTTGGCTGAAATCTGGGTCGTAGCCCATGTGAACTACGGTGTTGCGAAGTACGGTAATTTGCTGACCCGGATCGAGTTTCTTGATGGTTTCAAGGACTGCGGTGGCTTCGGGAGACATTTGATAGCCCGCGGGGATCGGAGCGACAACGCCTTGTTTCATCAACTGTCCCAACTCGTACCAGAAACCGAGTTTGGTGTTGACGCGCAAGGATGTGTAGATCCGGCCGATTGTGGTGTCAGCGTTGCTAGCCAGGTCGTACATGGTTTTGCTTTGATCGGCAGGCGACATCTGCTTAATTTCGCCCAGGATGCCTTCGACAAGCGCCATGCTGGCTACTCCCGGTGCTGCTGCGGTGATGGAAACGCCCATTTCGGTGTAGGCATACCAAAGCAAGGCTAGTTGGTCTTCAACGCTGAGTTTGTAGAACGCTTCCGTCGTAGCCGGAACAATGCTCGCAATCTCGGTGTTGGAAAAAATAGATTGAGCTGATTGAATGCTAACTGCCATGTGTCTTTTGTGAGATTTTTGATTTTAGTGAGGTACTTGAGTTAGGGACTCTCAAGCTGCCTTGATTAAAATTATGTAACGTTTTGTTAACTTTTGCAAATATAAATTACATATGGCTGAGTTACAAAACTATAATCAATGGTTGGGTAAATTGCGATCGGCGTCACTAAACGGTGCGCCAAATTAGTTTATTTAGGAAACCGATCGTTAAAATCGCTTTGCATATCATATAAAATCAAAATAGTCAATACAAAAGGTAAATATTTGCCTGGTGTCAAATGAAAGCGCCAATTAGCAGCATTTTGGTGAAGCAAAAAGCCCTGGAGTTGGGATTTCACAAAGTCGGGATAGCCTCAAAAGACGCGGATTTCGATCTAGAAAAACAAAGATTGCAGGCTTGGTTGGATAAAGGCTATCAAGCGGATATGGGATGGATGGCTAACCCGAAACGTCAGGATATTCAATTGGTGATGCCAGAGGTGCAGTCCTTAATATGTGTCGCCATCAATTACTACACGCCTCACCAACGCCCGGGCGGTTCCGAATATGCTAAAATCTCTCGCTACGGCTGGGGCCGAGATTACCACAAAATTCTGCACAAAAAACTGAAGGTTTTGGCAAATTGGCTGCGATCGCAAGGCGAGGGAATTGAAGCGCGGTATTATGCTGATACTGGCCCCATTCAGGATAAGGTGTGGGCGCAGCGGGCAGGGATTGGCTGGATTGCCAAAAATGGTAACGTAATTTCGCGCGAATACGGTTCTTGGGTTTTTTTGGGCGAAATCTTGACTAATTTGGAGTTAGCGCCGGATGAGTCCCATACGGAACATTGCGGTACTTGCACTCGCTGCATTGAGGCGTGTCCGACGGGGGCAATTACTGAGCCTTTTGTGGTGAATGCCGATCGGTGTATAGCCTATCACACGATCGAGAATCGAGCCGAAAAATTGCCCGACGAAATTGCATCTAATTCACAAGGTTGGGTAGCAGGTTGCGACATTTGTCAAGATGTTTGTCCTTGGAATCAGCGATTTGCGAAACCAACTGATGTTGCAGAATTTGAGCCTTATCCTGAAAACATAGCGCCGACACTTGCGGAATTGGCAGAAATTTCCGATGAAGAGTGGAACCGCCGATTTACAGCTTCGGCGCTGCGGCGAATTAAGCCGGAAATGCTGCGGCGAAATGCTACGGCAAATCAAATTAATCATTAAAAGTTGAGATGTTCGCCCTTCGGGTGCGTTCATAAGCACCTTACCCTATACATAATAGCCGTAGGGTGCTTGTGGGCGCACCGAAAGCCCATACATTATGGAGTCAATCATTCCCATCTAAAATCTAAAATCTAAAATCTAAAATCTAAAATGGTATGATTCACCGTTCCTTATTTGCTATTGTCCAATGACCAAAGTAATTATTTTTGATTTTGACGGTACTTTAGCAGATACAATCGATATTCTTTTGAGTATCACCAACCGTTTGTCAGTTGAATTTGGCTTTAAGTCGGCAACCAAAGAGGAACTGGCTCAACTTAGCAATTTAAATTCTTGGCAAATTCTGATGTATTCGGGAATTTCCATCTTCAAATTCCCGCTGCTAATTAGAAAGCTGAAAGCAGAGTTGCGGAGTGAAATTCCGAATATTCATTTATTTTCCGGGATTAAAGAAGTTTTGTTAGAGTTAAAAAACAGCGGTTTTCAACAGGGTATTATTACCTCTAATTCTAGAGAAAATGTTTGGGATTCGCTTGAAAAAAATGGGTTGCAAGATACCTTTAATTTTATTTATTCAGGAACAACTTTTGGAAAACATAAAGTAATTAATCGATGGTTAAGTAAACAAAATATTAATCCCGAACAAGTCGTTTATGTGGGAGATGAAATTAGAGATATAGAAGCAGCTAAAAAAACTAAGATTAAAGTAATTGCTGTCGGTTGGGGTTTTAATTCTCGGTCAGCTTTGGCGGCACACAATCCCGATTTTTTGATCGAACGCCCCCAGGAATTAATCGGAGTTATCAATAATATCTGTAGTTTAGACTAAATAAAGATGAGAACGGTGGCTTTCAGAAGAACTAGAGCCACCGCGCCGGGAGAGAATAAGG
>NZ_JAUBSF010000104.1:0-21477 GCF_036704615.1 Microcoleus sp. K4-B3 | reverse complement strand
GACAACTCCCGTAGCAATGGTTGCTCCTTCTATCAACGGCTAAGTTTTAGCTTTTGATTGACAAAAAGCGCTCCTAGAAATAGGGGCGCTTTTTGTTTGGGGAAAAAAGATTTTTACTGCGGGGATTTGAAGATATAGAGGACACGGCAGTGCCGTGTCCCTACCACGATCAATTGTATGGACACGGCACTGCCGTGTCCTCCGTTTATATCATTCCGAAGCTAACGGATTTGATTTGAAGTATCTTTAATCTGAGATGAGATATTGCACCATTTGCAATAAGCTTTTCAAGGGCGGGCAGGATGCCCAACCCACTAGAAATTCACTCTTCGCTTCACAGGCATCTTGCCTGTTCTTGAGAATGGTGCAATATCTGAGTTTAATTCGGTTGAACCGCCGCTAGAATTTGTCCGGCTGTCACCGTTTGCCCTTTTTCACAAAACAACTCGGCCACAGTGCCCGCAACATCAGCAGTAATAGCAATTTCCATTTTCATCGCTTCCAAAATTAACAGGCGATCGCCCTCTGCAACCGCATCTCCCACATTAACCAGCACCTGCCAAACATTGGCCGAAACGTGAGCGACAACTGCCTCACAACCGATCGGCAAAGTAACCTCCGCCGCTGTTTCAGAAGCCACATCCGCCGAGGATTCTGCGGCAGATTCAGCTTCAAATTCCCCGGATGCGGCCCAGCGATCGCGCTCTGCATTAAATGCGGCCTGCTGCTGCGCTTTAAATTCAGCCGCACTGTTAGCAATAGAATGCAAAAACTCATTGTATTCTCTCAAATTAAAAGTGATTTCCTCAACCTTTAATTTAAACTTCCCTTCGATAAATGCTTCCCGACAGCGGTGCAATTCCTCATGAGAAACCGGATAAAATCGGATTTGGTCAAAAAAGCGCAAAAGCCAAGGTTTACCAGACTGGAAATCCGCCGTTTGTTTGAACCGATTCCACATTTGCACCGTGCGGCCGACAAATTGATAACCTCCCGGCCCTTCCATCCCGTAAACGCACAAATACGCGCCGCCAATGCCAACTGCATTTTCAGGAGTCCAAGTGCGGGCGGGATTGTATTTAGTAGTAACCAAACGGTGGCGCGGATCGAGGGGAGTAGCGACGGGCGCGCCTAAATAAACGTCTCCCAAACCCATCACTAAATAGCTAGCATTAAATACAATTTCTCTGACTTGTTCGATGCTATCAAGCCCGTTGATGCGGCGAATAAACTCAATATTGCTGGGACACCAAGGTGCATCCGATCGCACAGACTGCATATATTTTTCAATGGCCAACAGCGTCGATTCATCTTCCCAAGATAAAGGCAAGTGCACAATTCGCGCCGGCACTTCCAAATCCTCGATCGCCGGAAGTTCCGCCTCCGCCGCAATCAGCGCCTGCATTAGCTGCTGTTGCGAAATCTGGCGACTGTCAAAGTGAATTTGAAGCGATCGCATTCCCGGCACTAATTCGATAACACCGGGCAACGGATTAGCTTTCAACTTTTCCATCAATGCGTGCGCCCGAAAACGCAAATTTAAATCCAGCACCAATGGGCCGTATTCCACTAGAATATATTTATCCCCAGCTTGACGGTAAGTAACAGCAACCTGTCGCGGAGATTCGGGAATTTCGTGCAAAATTGGAGAGGCGGGAACTGCTGGCAATTCCTCCGCATTTTCCCCAAAAACAGGCAAACAAAAAGTAGCAATTTGCAAATTTTGTGCTAATTCCCGCTGCAAAGCTTCAGCAAAACTCAAACAGTGAAAGCGAATGCTGTCCCCCGGTTTCAGTTGTCCGATTTTCCACAATTCCGACTGCACAATAGTAGCAGGACAGACAAAACCTCCCAAACTCGGGCCGTCAAGACCGAGAATTACAGGCATATCGCCCGTAAAATCGATCGTGCCGATCGCGTAAGCATTATCGTGAATGTTAGACGGGTGCAAACCCGCTTCCCCGCCGTCTTGACGCGCCCATGTCGGCTTCGGGCCGATCAGCCGAATGCCCGTCCGCGTAGAGTTGTAATGCACCTGCCATTCTGTTGAGAAAAACATGGCGATGTCTGACTCAGTAAAGAAATCCGGCGCGCCGTGAGGCCCGTACAAAACGCCAATTTCCCAATTATTGCTGTAGGTGGGAATTAGTTCGGGAGGCAAAGATAATTCCGCTTCCAGAGTTGCAGTTTGAACCAGTTTAAGCACATCTCCCGGACGCAGCGTGCGGCCCGCGTGTCCGCCAAATTTGCCCAGTACAAAAGTTGATTTGCTGCCCAAATAATCGGGGACATTAAAGCCGTGCTTTACCGCTAAATAAGTGCGGTAGCCGCCGCCTTGAATGGCTTTTAACTTGAGAATGCTGCCAGCTTTTACGGGAATTGCCGTCCAAAACGGCACCGATTCGCCGTTTAGCGTTCCCTTCATAGTTGCACCAGTCAAACTAATAACTGTATCGGCATTAAAGCGCAGAGTTGGGCCTGTAGCTGTGAATTCCAATCCTGCTGTCGATTCGGGATTTCCTACTAAACGATTTGCCGATCGAAATGCCAGATGATCCATCGGCCCAGAAGGCGGCACGCCAACATCCCAATAGCCAATCCGCCCCGGATAATCTTGAATGCTGCTGTAGGTTCCCCCATCCAATACATCGATCGTTAAAGGTGCGTATTCAAAAGAGTTTAAAAAGCGCGTGCTCAGTTCGCCCCGGCTGAATCGGGAATCGTCCAAAATCTGGCGGAGGTAATCTAAATTAGTTTCAATTCCCGCTATTTCACTGGCATCTAAAGCAGCTTTGAGTTGAGCGATCGCCTGCGTTCGATTATCCCCGCAAACGATTACTTTAGCTAGCAGCGGATCGTAAAAAGGAGTTACCTCAGTGCCGGTTTCTATCCAACTGTCGCAGCGGACGTTTTCGGGAAAGGCAACTTGATTCAGCAACCCGGAACTCGGCTGAAAATTCTTGCCGGCATCTTCCGCATAAATTCGCACCTCAATTGAGTGTCCCTGCGGCCGATAGCGGTACTCTTGCAGGGGGAACAAATCTCCTGAAGCCTGTTTTATCATCCACTCAACGAGGTCGATGTTATTGACAGCTTCAGTAACGCCGTGTTCAACTTGCAAGCGCGTGTTGACTTCCAAAAAATAAAACTGTTTCGCATCGACATCAAATACAAATTCAACAGTACCGGCTGACTGGTAATTTACCGCTTTTCCCAACCGCACGGCTGCACCGTACAACTGATTTCGCTGTTCGTCGCTAATAGCAGGGGCAGGGGTTTCTTCAATTACTTTTTGATTGCGCCGCTGCACCGAACAATCTCGCTCGCCCAAGGCTATGACATTTCCTTTGCCATCTCCAAAGATTTGGACTTCTATGTGCCTGGCTGTTTGAATGTATTTCTCTAAAAAAACGCCGCTTTGTTTAAAATTGCTTTGACTCAAACGCTGTACTTTTTCAAATGCTTCTGCCAAATCTCGATCGCCAAAACAAGCCTGCAAACCGATGCCACCGCCGCCTGCGGTACTTTTGAGCATCACCGGATAGCCGATCGCCCCAGCCGCTTTTTCCGCATCCTCTAAACTTGCTAAAAGTTGGCTTCCAGGAGTTAGCGGCACTTGATTCGCAGCGGCTATTTCCCGCGCGGTGTGCTTCAATCCGAAGCAGCGCAACTGACTCGGAGTCGGGCCGATAAATGCAATATTTTCGCTTGCACAAGCTTCGGCAAATTCAGCATTTTCGCTCAAAAAGCCGTAACCCGGATGAATAGCTTGAGCTTTTGTTTGGCGCGCAACTTCGAGAATGCGATCGAACCGCAAATAACTCTCGGCTGCGGCGGCTGCACCGATACAAACGGCTTCGCTGGCGGCGAAAACGTGCTTGGCGCGGGCGTCGGCTTCAGAATATACTGCTACCGAAGCAATTCCGAGGCGATCGAGCGTGCGGATAATTCGGCAGGCAATTTCACCGCGATTTGCAATCAAAACTTTGTTAAACATTTAGGTAATTGGGAATTGGGAATTGGGAATCGCATTGATGTCTACTTACATCAGGCACTATTCTTGTTTAACACGCAGGATGCCTGTTCCAGAAAAAGTGAATTTTTTTGTGGGTGAACACGAGAGCAATTGGTGTCAACTTAAGCCGGAAACCCTCTGTATCTCTTGCTGTTAGCCCAGTCTCGATCCCCCTAAATCCCCCTTAATAAGGGGGACTTTGAGTGCTCTTGTCCCCCCCTTATTAAGGGGGGCTAGGGGGGATCGAACCCTAATCGTCAGACAGCAGATCCGTAGTACGTTTAACGTCTTTGTTGGCATCAATTCACGAGATCCCCCCCTAAAAAAATTGCGGAGGCAGTGCCCACCCTACATTTACACCGCATCCCAAACAATCAACTGAATCGGCGTAGGATTGTAAGCATTGCAAGGATTGTTCATTTGCGGGCAATTAGAAATAGCAACCAGCGCGTTCATTTCGGCTCGCAAATCAACTGTACTTCCCGGATCGGAGATGCCGTCAACAATTTCAAGCGTGCCATCTTCGCTAACTGGAACATTCATAAAGAAGTTGATATTGCTGACTAAATCTCGCTTGCCCAAACCGTAGGGAAGAATTGCGGCGAGGAAATTTTCAACACAGGCGTGCTGGTATTTTTTATCTAGTCCAAACCGCACCGAATTGCTCTCACAACTACACGCGCCGCCGGAGGTATCGTGCCGCCCGCAGGAGTCAGCAATTATGGTCATAATGGCTCGCCCTTCGTTGGAAATGAGTTGGCTGTTTGTAGTTACAAAGATGTTGCCTTGATTGACGATCGTATCGGGGGCGCTATAGCGTTCGGAAGGGTCATCGGCATTGTAAACTAAAAAATCTACTGCTTGATTTCCGCCTAAATCTACAATACGAAGAATCTGTCCTTTTTTGATGACACGAGACCAGGGATGTCTGGCGGGTAAAACTTCGTTATAAATTGCTGTTTCTGGAGCAAGAATTTGTTGGGTAGTTGCAGTCATGGTTCACTTTTTGTGATGTAAATGCAGAATTTTTTACCGCAGATTCTGCGGACAAGATTGAGTTGTGGAATCGGATTTATTGCAAGAATAAAGCATCGGTGTTGGTGAAGCCGCGCACGGCTTCCGGGTTGGCGGTGCGGCACAAGTCGTCTGGTGCGGGTGCGGGGGTTTTCACAATCTGAATTTGGATGGGTTTTGGATCGTAAATTGAACCCGAATGCAGGATGTGGGGGCAGTTAGAGATCATGGTCAATACGTTCATTTCGGCTCGCAAATCGATAAAACTACCCGGTTTCTCGCAGCCTTCGCGAAACTCCATCGTGCCGTCTGGTTTGACGGCAATGCGAGTAAATAAGTTGAGGTTGGGCATGATATCTTTTTTGCCCAATCCCCACCGAGTTAGGGCTTTGAGGAAGTTGTCGCGGGAGTTTTTCCAGTCTCCTTCGCCGTATTTTTTGGCATTGCTAGTGGCGTTGCTGCATCCTCCTAGCAAATCGTGACAGCCGGAGGTGTCTTGGGTGATGGAAAATAGGATGCGCCCCATGTCGGTGTAGATCGCTGTGCCTTGTTTGAGAAAGGCGTTGAATTGAATTTTGGCTGTGTCTGCTGCGTTGAAACGTTCGATCGCATTGTCGGCGTTGTAGCACAGCATGGAAACGCCGCGAGAGCCTTCTAAATCGGTGATTCGCAGGGTGTTTCCCCGCTTGATGACTCCCGACCAGTACGCGCCGCCCGGTACGGTTTCTTCGATTAATACGAGGCCAGAATCAATTTGTGAGTTTGTGTCGATCGATGATAGTTGCACCATAAGTTCCTCTTGATGTATTTGGGTAGGTCAGCGAAACAAAACAATAGTATGTCTTATATCAAGTCCGGTTAATTACTTATAAATCCTATACGGGCATGGGGCATTGGGCATCGGGCATTGGGCATCGGGCATTGGGCATGGGCATAGGACTCTCCCCCATACCTCACTTTCTTGAAAACCGCTATAAATATTACTTTGGGATCAGGCGGGTTGAGCAGCTAATATCATGTCCGGTTGAATAGTTATAATACTTTTGTCCCATCATGCCCCATGCCCCATGCCCCATGCCCCATGCCCCATGCCCAGGAGTACCTCATTTACCTGAGAAAGGCTATACAAACCTATTTCTATTTAAGCAGCCATTGCAACTGCTTCCTGTCCGTGTTTCCGCATCAAATCCATGAGTTCGTCGCGATAATCGTGGAATTTGGCGTGCCGTTTAACGCTGGGAGTGCGATCGGGCAAATTAATCGACATTTCCTTTCTCACTGTACCGGGACGAGCGCCCAAAGCATAAATCCGATTGGAAAGAAACACGGCTTCTTCGACATCGTGGGTAATCATAAAGATTGTAATCTGAGTGCGGCGCCACAAATCGAGCATGAATTCGTGCATCGATTCTTTAGTGTGGATATCCAAGGCGCCGAAAGGTTCATCCATTAATAACACTTTAGGTTCAGAAGCGAGGGCGCGGGCGATCGCCACCCGCTGTTTCATCCCGCCCGACAATTCCTTCGGCAGCGACGAAGCAAACTGCGTCAATCCTACCACATTCAAATAATAGCTAGCTTGTTCGCGCCGCTTTTTCTTGGAAACGCCTTGAAGTTTGAGGCCAAACTCGGCATTTTCCTGCACGTTCATCCAAGGATAAAGAGTGTAATGCTGAAATACCATACCTCGATCCGGCCCAGGCGAAACAACTTCCTTGCCGTCAATTTTCACTTCCCCTGTTGTCGGCTTGTCCAATCCCGCAATCTGCCTCAAAAGAGTAGATTTGCCCGAACCGGATGCGCCTACCGCGCAGATAAATTCGCCTTGCTTGATGCTCATGTTGATGTCCTTGAGGACAACTAATTTACCGTTTTTCGTTTCAAAGTTTTTGTGCAGGTTGTTGATTTGCAAAAACATGAGTTTATCCTCTGTATTGTAAGTAAAAAAATGACACCATTCTGCCTTTTAACATCTGCTTACTGTTTCTGACTTGACCATTTACAAGAAACCCGCAGCAGATATTGAAAAAGCAAGTCAAAAGTCAGTCCGATCGCCCCAATGACAATCAGCCCCACAAAAATTTCATCGGTTCTGAGAAATCGACCTGCGACGCTGATCCTGCGACCTAAGCCTTCGGTTGCGGCAATCAATTCCGAGACGATTACCAATTGCCAAGCCGCAGCTAAGTTGATGCGGCTAGCATCTAGAATTCCCGGCAAAACGTGGGGAAAAATAACTTGAGTTAAGATTTCCCAGCGATTCCCACCCAACATATAAGTAGATTCGATCAAGTCTTTTGGAACAAACTTGACTGTATCCATCACCATCAGCGAATTGAAGAAAAAGACGCCGATAAATATCAGGGTAATTTTGGGTTCTTCGCCGATTCCCAAGTAGAGAATTAGCAGGGGAATGAATGCTGGTGCGGGCATATATCGCATCAAGCCGAACATGGGTTCCAGCAAGGCGCGAATACTGGCAAAACTGCCCATCAGCACGCCAATTGGTATGGAAAAAACCAAGGCGAACAGAAAGCCCACTCCCACCCGCCACAAACTCGCTACTGTGTCTTTCAAAAGTTCGCGAGTGTTCCACAGCCGCCCAAATGCCTCTAAAACTTTGCCGGGGGAAGGCAGAAATTTGGGGTCTACGTTGGCGAAGGTTGTTACTAGCCACCACAGCAGCAGCGGCAGTGCGATCGATGTTACCGTTAACCCAATATTGAGGGGTTGTGGTATCTCTTCCGCAATCCGCCAGAAAACTGTGGGATTTAGGTTTTTTTGCTTGAGGTGGGATTGGATCGATCGAGGATCGGGATTTGGTGGCATGATTTAATTGCAGAACTGTTGAGCGAGTAATTTAAGTAGCTTTTTGGTATTTTTTAAAAATATTTTTTGAAAAAGTTTATTGTGTCGGCAAACTCGTAAGTTCGCTTTCTAGCTTTTACCTTCCGAATAAGCTTTTATAAAGCGATCGTCAAATAATTTGCTGATATCGGGTTGGGTTTTGGCTAAATTTACATCGACGAGAAATTTAGTCATTTCGGCCGCCGCAAACTGCAATGAGGTCATGTCATTTCCTGGTTGAAAGGCTTTCAAGTTTTCCTCTATCGTGAATATTTTAGTGCCGTTTTCATATTCTTTGTATTCCTCAACGCTAACTCCGGCGCGGTTGGCTAGAATCTCGTAAGATTTCTCTTTATTTGATTTCATGTATTCCAATGTTGCAAACCATGAATTGACCAGGGCTTGCACTCGATCTGGGTGTTCGCCGATAAACTTTCGCGTGAATACCAAATGGTCGGAAATCGCCCCCGGAAAATCTTTTGAACTAAATAGTTCCTTGCTGTTCGATCGTTTTAATGCTTGCGTGGTAAACGGCGCAAATACTGCCACCGCATCGACTTGTCCTCCGACGAAAGCCGCCGCAGCTTTGCCGGTTTCCAGCGGTACAAATTGAATGTCCCGCACGGATAAACCTGCTTTTCTCAGCCCTAACAATAAGAGAAAGTGATCGACTGTACCTTCCTCTGCTGCCACTTTTTTGCCTTTCAAATCTGCAACCGAATTGATGCCTTCGGCGACAATCACTTTGTCATTTCCCGTCGAGTTGTCGTTGACTAAAACAATTACTTGGTCGGCACCGCCTGATATAGAGTTTACGGTATCGCCGAGGGTTTGGCTGTTAGCATTTATCTGTCCTGCTGTGAGGGTGCCGATCGATTCTAAGTAGCCGTCAAACCATTTTAAGTCTACAGGAACATTGTTGGCTTCAAATATCTTTTGTTCTTTGGCAATTTGCCAAGGAAACCAGCCGGGCCACGCGCTGAATCCGAGGCTAACTGCATCGGCACTTACTGAAGAGGCTGCTTCTGTTTCGGTCGTGGTTTTGATGTAAATTGCCGGATTGACGCAGCCGACAGCGAAAAACAAGGTGATGAAAAATAGGGCGCAGTAGGATAAGGGCGATCGCATTATTTTTGGGGAGCAATATCGGATATTCATAGCATATTCTGGTTGCTGGTTAAATGTGAATATGTCGATCGAGCTTTTGCACCTTCGTTGGCTTCCTTAGCTCCCGCAAACCCCCTTGATATACAAGGATAAAGCCCGAGAGCTAACGAACCGAGTCTTGCTGACCGATCGCGTTTCTCCCGGGCTTTTATCCCGCCGTGTAACTGGCTAGTGTTTCCCTAAAATTAAAATATTGGGACAACCAGTCTGCTTCTCTCGGACCAGCACTCGAACTTTCTAAGCTGAGTTAGAAACTCGTTCAAATCGGAACCCTAGAAGCTCTTAATTTTTTTTGTTTTTGTCTGTATAAGTCCTGTTTGCAACCCAAGGAGTTATTCGAGACTGTTGCTAACAGCAATGCACTTAGCTTTTTGAAAGGTAAGCATACTGTAGTTTGCAATCCTACTAGATTGCTACGTTTCAAACGGTAACAGCAAACTTGATGATAAAATGTGTAAAATGTTACAAAAAACGGTTTTTCTGGAATTTGTCAAATTAAAGTTTTTGGAAGATTAAACCGGGCGGTTGGAAATCGCGAAGTTTACGGACACGCAGATTCAACCCGCAAGGCAAGGGTTGAAGATTTTTTGAGAAATATTTCGATCGCCCTAGACTGGATGCGGAGGCGATCGACAATGCGGTAAACTAACATTCTATTTGTAATAAAAATCGCCAAACACAGCCTGTGAAGTCAACTCTTCAATCTAAAATCTAAAATCTAAAATCGACTGACGGTGCATTATGGAAAAATTTAACTACAGCAACAGTCTCGACATTCATTCGCTGCTCGATCGCTACCGCACCGGCTCGATCGCGCCTGCAGATGTAATCGCGAGCGTGTACGATCGGATCGAACGCTATGCAGATCCGGCAGTATGGATTTATTTAGCACCGCTGGCGGAAACCCTCGAACGCGCCAAAGCTTTGGAAAACCTAGACCCGCAAAAATTGCCGCTCTACGGGATACCTTTTGCGATCAAAGATAATCTCGATTGGGCGGGCGTTCCCACTACGGCGGGATGTCCGCAGTTTGCTCGCACTCCAGCGCGATCGTCCGCAGTCGTAGAGCGCCTGTGCGCGGCAGGTGCGATCGCGATCGGCAAAACAAACATGGATCAGTTTGCCACAGGATTAGTGGGAACCCGCACGCCTTATGGAGTTTGTCGCAATCCGTTCGATCGGCGCTACATCCCGGGCGGATCGAGTTCCGGTTCCGCAGCCGCAGTCTCCGCCGGATTGGTGAGTTTTGCTCTGGGTACCGATACAGCAGGCTCGGGGCGGGTTCCCGCTGCTTTTACCAACATTGTCGGGCTGAAGCCAAGTTGCGGCTCGATCGGCACTCGCGGCCTGGTGCCCGCGGTGCGATCGCTCGATTGCGTTTCTGTGTTCGCTCTCACCTGTGCGGATGCAGCCTCCGTGCTGCAAGTAGCCAGCGGTTTTGACGCTGAAGATGCGTTTTCCCGTCGCCATGAAACGAAAGTTTTGCCGGATTTATCCCGCTTGCGGGTGGGAGTTCCCGCCTTCGGCGAACTCGAATTTTTCGGGAATGCAGAAGCCGAACAGCGCTACCGAGAGGCTCTCGCGCGCTTGCAATCATTGGGCTGCACGATCGCACCTATTGACTTCAAACCCTTTGCGGATGCTGCCGAACTGCTCTACGGCGGGCCTTGGGTAGCAGAAAGGTTGGCCGCGATCGGCGATTTCCTCGACGCGCACCCAGAGGATATCGATCCGATAGTCTACGAAATTATCAGCGGCGGCAAACGCTACGATGCCGTCGCGGCTTACCGCGCGTCCTATCGGTTGGCCGAGCTCCGCCAGAAGGCAGAAATTCAGTGGCAGTCAATGGATGTGTTGGCGGTACCCACGACAGGTACGATTTATACTGTCGCAGAAGTTGCAGCCGAGCCGATCGCGCTCAACACCAATCTCGGGCGCTACACGAACTTTGCGAATTTGCTCGATTTGTGCGCGATCGCAGTTCCCAGCGGGTTTCAAAGCAGCGGATTGCCCGCAGGATTGACACTGATGGCTCCTGCGTGGCACGATTTATCGCTCTGCAGCCTGGGATCTGCTTTCCACGAGCGCTTGGGGGGAACTTTGGGCGCAACCGGCCTGCCGCTGCCAACCCTCCCGGAACCCGCTATCGCAGCCAAACCTTCCTCAGAAGAACGAGTCAAAATAGCCGTGGTTGGGGCTCATTTGAGCGGTGAACCGCTGAATTATCAACTAATCGAGGGGGGAGGCATTTTGGTTCGCGCCTGCCGTACCAGCCCGATTTACAAGCTGTATGCTTTGACGGGTACTGCTCTGGGCAAGCCGGGATTGGTGCGTCAGATAGAGGGCGGTAGCGCGATCGAGGTGGAAGTTTGGGAGTTGTCGATCGCGGCTTTCGGCGGATTTGTCGCTAAAATTCCCCCGCCCTTGGGAATTGGTACGCTGGTGTTGGATGACGGCTCCACGGTCCAGGGCTTTTTGTGCGAATCTTATGCTGTGGCGGATGCGATCGATATTTCCGATCTAGGGGGTTGGCGAGCTTATAGCTTCCGGTTTTAAGCTAAGTTAGAATGGCAAATTTCTACCCATCTTCAGAATCATGCCATCAGCAGGACTATCTCAACCAATTCCCAGAGTCACAACCCCAACCCCCGCCACCGGTACGAGTCCCGGAGGGGCAGCTAGCGGCAGGAATGGCACCAGCGGCCCCGACTCCCTCAGCGCTACTGGGGGCGCTGACTTGATATTTGGTTTGGGTGGCCCTGACACCATTTTCGGCTTAGCGGGAAACGATTCCCTCTACGGCGGCGACGGCGATGACTCAATTCTGGGCGACGTTGGCAATGATTTGCTGTTCGGCGGTGCCGGCCGCGACAGCGTTTTGGGAGGCGTGGGCGACGATACTTTCTACGGTGGCAAAGGTTCTGACTCGGTAAGCGGCGACGAGGGCAATGATTTGCTGTTTGGCAACCAAGACAACGATACTTTGTTGGGCGGCGCGGGTAATGACACGTTTTTTGGGGGTGCCGGCGATGACTCGCTGGTTGGTGGCATCGGCGATGACTGTTTATCGGGCGATCGCGGCAATGATACTTTAACTGGCGGCGCCGGAAACGATACTTTTGCGATCGGGCGTTTGACAGAGGGGGATGTGATTACAGATTTTACTAATGGTACCGATCAAATTCGCTTGACTGCCGGCCTCACCTTTAGCCAACTCACCATTTCCGCTGGGGCAGGAACTTCGCCGAGTACAATTATTCAGCTTACAAGCACCAAGCAAACTCTGGCTACTTTATTCGGAGTTGCCCGCACTTCTATCAGTCAGGCCGACTTTATTCTTTAATTGGGAAGAGGTAATTGGGAATTGGGAATTGATAATTGGGCTTGCGGGTACGTTTTTGTTTTAAGTTTTTAATCTTGAACTTTTTAACTCAAAACCGCTTTCGCGTTGCGAATAACGAACCCATCTCAAAACTTTTCATCTTCCTTTTTTCTTGTTCCTTCTCTCCCTTAAATCTCGTACACTGCTTGGTTGCCGAACTTCCTTCTTCCTTCTTTCCGTTAAATCCCAATTCACTGCGCGTTGCCGAACTTCCTAATGACTACTGACGGTTTTCTTAATCTCAACAAACCTGCGGGCATGACTTCTCACGACTGCGTGGGGCGAGTGCGCCGGCTATTGAAACTCAAGCGAGTTGGACACGGAGGAACCCTCGATCCTGCTGTGACTGGCGTTTTACCGATCGCCCTGGGCAAAGCAACCAGACTGCTGCAATTTCTCCAACACAATAAAGCTTACCGAGGCACGATTCGGTTTGGCTTAACTACTGCTACTGACGATTTAGAAGGAGAAATTATCCATTCTCGACCGGTGCCGGAGTTGAGTTTGGAAAAAGTGCAAGCTGCACTGCCAAAATTCCTAGGAAAAATCGAGCAGTTTCCACCGAGTTTTAGTGCGGTTCAGGTGGGAGGAAAACGCCTTTATGAGTTAGCTAGAAAAGGCGAAACTGTGGAAGTTGCTGCTAGAAATGTTGAGGTTTTTCGGCTGGAAATCTTGGATTGGCGGCCGGGGGATTTTCCTGAATTGGATTTGTCGATCGCCTGCGGGGCCGGTACTTACATTCGGGCGATCGCGCGGGATTTGGGCGCACTGTTGAATGCAGGCGGTACTTTAGCCCGTTTGACTCGCACTGAAAGTAGCGGTTTTTCGATCGACCAAAGTCTAAGTTTTGAAGAATTAGAACTGCAATTGCAGGAGGATAAATTCTGCCCGATTTTGCCATCGGCGGTTTTGGGACATTTAGGCGCGATCGTTCTTTCCCCTGAATATACCAAACGCTGGTTTCAAGGACAACGCCTCGCGATTCCCGAAACGCCGATCGGGGGAGAGGAGGAAACTAGCAACAATCCCCTCCACAACCCAATACCCCAACCTCCCTATCCCTTGCAGGTTTACGATCGAGACGGTAAATTTTTAGGTATCGGTCAAGTAGCGAACTCAGAGACAAGTACCATATTATCTCCTCAAATTGTGCTTTAGTTATCTAAAAAAAAATGAAAATAGGTATAATTGGTACTGGAAAAGTTGGCGGAATTCTAACCGCTGGGAATGCCCTCGATTCACCTAGCTTACAGCGGTACAGAACGAGATTTTGCTATTAATCTAATCAATCGCTGAGGTAAAAATTGTGAAAATATTGCTGATCGGATTAATCCGAGGCTACAAAATGGGGATTTCTCCTTACCTGCCTAACGCCTGTAGATTTCAACCAAGTTGTTCGCAATACGCGATCGAAGCAATAGAAAGATTTGGGGCGGGCCGCGGCGGCTCGATGGCGGTTAAGCGGATTTTGCGCTGTCATCCTTTTCATCCAGGGGGTTACGATCCAGTACCTCCGAAAGATAGCGAGGGGAATTAGTTATTAGTCAGAAGCAGTATTTTATTTGTTAGTTAATAGTGCAAATAGGCGTTGCATCTTCATAGCTAAAACTCCTGAGGGGAATCACTCCCTGAGGGGGGTAAATTCGCAGGATTAGTTGTTTTTATTGACCCAAATTCAGTAATATTACTGTTATATTTCACAACTGAGCAGCGATATAATGGTACAAACAGAGTACAGGGGATGCGAGTTGATATGTCTGCTACCGCAATCGGATACAAAATGTTGTCCCATACTCTGGCTGTACTCAGCCAGAAACAAGCAACGGGGAAATTGTTGTTAGAACAAGGGGAACAACAGTGGCAACTTTACTTTTTTCAGGGTTGTTTGGTTTATGCCACAGGAGGAACGCACAGATCGAGGCGCTGGTACAGGGCGATCGGGCAACACTGTCGAAACTTTCAAGTGGATCTCAGAGACCTCGATGCTGGAGAACTCTGGGAATATCAACTGCTTCAGCGAGGGGTAGCAGCCAGCGAAATGAGTTTAGAACAAGCTAGGGCGATCGTCCACACCAGCCTTTCCGAAGTGTTCTTTGCTCTGATGGGTCAATCGGGTTTGCGCCGGGAGTGGCGTCCGTCCCAAAAATATTTTTCTACAATTACCTCTTCTTTACTGCTGTCTTTGACGGAAGTAGAGAAGATTATGTGCTCTACACAACAAATTTGGCAGAAGTGGAAAGAAATGGGTTTGTGGCTGGTAGATCCAGAACAAGCACCGCTTTTAAAAGCGTCGGCCCAGTTGCAGGAAAATCGATTTAGTTCTAATTCTTTGATGGCTTTGGCTAACGTATTTAACGGCGAGAATACTCTTTGGGATATTGCATTTAAGAAAAAGCAGTGCGTGACAGTGGCAACTCGCGCTTTAGTTAATTACATGAAGCAAGGTTTAGTAAATTTCCGAACAGTACCAGACTTGCCGTCACCTATAGAACAGTGGCGCCTTGCCGCGGCGATCGCCCAACCGGGTCGCCCTTTGATTGCCTGTGTCGATGACAGTCCGACAGTATGCGAATTTTTAGAGCAAATTTTATTGCCGGAGGGGTATCGAGTCCTAAAAATTCAAGACCCGATGCAGGGAGTGGGCATCCTGGCCAAACACAAGCCTGCTTTAATTTTTATGGACGTGGTGATGCCCAAGACAAGTGGCTTTGCTTTGTGCAATTTTTTGCGGAAGACACCGGCTTTTCGGGAAACTCCGATCGTGTTTTTGACCGGTCAAGACAGTATAATTGACCGCACGCGAGCGAAATTTACAGGTGCTTCCGATTTTTTGAGCAAGCCGGCCAATCCTGAACAGGTTTTGCAAATAGCTGACAAGTATTTGAAGGTAAAAGGCGAGCGCTACCCTTTAGCAATTCGCCCCGATGATTTACTGAATTCACGACAGCTTACCTTGGCAAATTCTTGAACCCAAATTATACTCAAAAAGCATCGCTTATCGGGTGCGTCAGCCTCCGGGGCACCCTACTAAAATATAAAATTTAAAATGGTATAATCCATCAAACTAGATATTAATTATGAGCGACCGAACCCCACAGGTAAGCGTGGTGATTCCGGCTTACAACTGCGCTGCTTACGTCTGCCAAGCAGTAGAGAGCGTGCTGCACCAAACAATTGCTGACTGGGAAATTATTGTAGTAGACGACGGCTCCCGAGACGACACCAATTTAGTTTTAGAGAAATATGGCGATCGAATTCGCTACATTTACCAACAAAATCAAGGAGTTTCGATGGCCAGAAATCGTGGCATCGAACTAGCGCGAGGAGAATTCATCGCATTTCTAGATGCAGATGACTACTTTTTTCCCGACAAATTAGCCGCACAAATGGCTGTATTTGCTGCAGCGAAACCACATCTAGGAATAGTCCACAGCGGTTGGCGTCTAGTCAACAGTAAAGGCGAACCGCTAAAAGATGTCAAGCCCTGGCAAAACGTCCCTAAATTAGACTTAGAAATGTGGCTCAGATGGAAACCAGTATTACCCAGCGCGATGGTATTTCGCCGGCATTGGTTAGAGCGCGCCGGGGGATTTGACCCTCGATTTCCCCCGGCAGAAGATACAGATTTAGTGCTGCGTTTAGCCTTAATGGGATGCGAAGCAGAGTGGCTGCAGCAAGTAACTGTTTGCTACCGCCAGCACGAACAAAGCGCCATGTACAAAGGTTTACCCCAGGCTAAATCCCTCGCCGCAGTCATGGACAATTTTTTTGCCCGCCCGGAATTGCCGGATAAAATACGTTTGTTGGAAAAGCAAATCAAGTACAGTACCTTAGTTTGGATTGCTTGGTATTTGCACCGCACCGGTCATTCTGTTGAGATGGTAGAGTTTTTGCAGCGTTCTTGGAATTATACGCCTTATTTGCCTGTGGAAACAGTAATTAATTGGGTGGAATGTTTTGCCGAATTTTCGCAGGATGCGGGCAATGAATTGGATGCAGATTTGTTAGCTCAATCTCCCGAATGGCAGCAGTTAATGCAGTGGACTATTCTCGGTACGCCAGCTTGATTGTGTTGATAGTCGATCGAGCTTTTACAGGACTTAATAAGTTGTGGGCGAGGACTGAAGTTCTCACTACAAACCAGCTTTTAACGAGTGGGAGTGTCGGGAGTGCGACGCCAGGGGCGACGGGCGGGAATTGCCGAATGGGAAGTGACGCGCGATTCTTTCTGTCCCTCAAATGAGTGACACTCAAAGATGCGACTGGTGGATCGGGCAGAGCGTTGCTTAGAATGCGGTTAAGAACAGAGAAAAATCACGAAACTCAGAGCTTATTTATTAGGAGGCAATATGGGCAGCAATCTTATCGGACAGTTCGCGTGGGCGACCTTGGGGTTGGTGGGTTTATTCTCGATCGTTGACCTCGGCTTTGGTCCAATCGTTATCTGTCCCCAGTGTGGTTTAGGGCCCAACTTGGTGCTTGGCCTTGGGCTAATAGCCATGTCAGCAGCGGCTTTTGTTAGCAATGGCTTACAAACCGGTTCAAGAGAAAACTAAAGAGTTCGATCGAGTTGTGACGATCGGGCAGACCCCAACTTGAAGTATCGCACTCTTAATTGCAAATAGGCGGCACCGCCCTTGGACTGTAAGGCACAACTGCCGGCGTATTCACAACCAGTTCCACCTCGTCTTTAGCATTAATTATCCAACCTTGAGCCTCCACAAGAGGCTCAGCCGGCACATCATTATTCTCGCCACCCCCACTGACTCGCTCGCTGGGACTCGGTGGCAAACCGCCGCGCCCGGTGACGACAAACCGACTTGCCCTTTGGCCGCTAGTTTGACAGCCTTGCGCCGGCGGCGGAACTCCGGGGATTTCTGGTTGATTTAATCCTTGTACGGGGTCAATATCGGGAGTTCTGAGTTCGACATTGCCGTCAATTCCTAATTCTGAACTAGCGTCGATGTCGCTGTCAAAAGAGCGAAAAATACCTTGGGTATTAATTACAATTTGTTTTTATTAATGTCTATTTTACACTTAGCCCCTACCACCATACCAAACTCATCAGCTATAAGCGTCGAGAACGTGAATTCGACGCGATCACGATCAACTATTCAAGGAGATGAACTAACGGGACTTAGACAAAAAGAAAGGTGAGAATGGCTTCAAACCTAGATGGATAAAGACTTTAGCTCGCTTAGGCCTATATCTAGTATTTACAAGGGTTTCAGGCGTTTTTAGGTCATCGACTTCTTTCCCTTGTCCAGACAGGTTTTCAGCCACTTTAGGGGCGAGAAAATGTCTAAGTCCCACTAAAGGAGGAATATCGGTAATCATGTAAAATTTTGTGACATAATCCCCATTTCTGGGTTCCATTTTTTATAGTTGAGTCATCTTTTTTGCATCTGCGATCCAAAGGGTGTCAAAACTGCAAAATATGAAACTAATCTACTCTTAAATTAATTAAAAAATACTATGTCTTCTAGGCTCGCTCAACCTAAATTCTCTCGCGAACATCGTCTTGGATTAGTTGTATATGGAGGCGTCGCCTTGGCAATCTACATGAATGGAAGTTGCCAAGAGTTCTATAACGCTGTCAGAGGTCGAGGAATCTATAAACTGATCAAAGCTCTTACCGATGCTGACATCATAGTGGACATTATTTCAGGAACTTCAGCCGGAGGGATTAATGGAGTTTTGTTAAGTTATGCTCTAGCCAACAGCAAAGGAGAAAAATGGATTAAATTTGAGGAATTCGCCGAGGTTTGGAAAAACAGTGCAGATATTAAGGACCTCCTTTTCAAACAAGAGGACTATTCGGGTTTTGATCTATCTTCTTTTTTTAATGGAGTAGGCTACTATAAAAAAGCAATCAAAGAAGCTCTCCTAGCTCGGAAAAATGATTTAAACGAAAACGCGCCTGAAGATGATTGGGTTTCCCAATTAAAAGAACTAGATTTATTTATTACAGGCACTGATAGTCTGGGTAAAATTAATCAAGTATTTGACAATACAAATCGTGTAATTGAGCTTAAAGATCACCACGCAATTTTTCATCTAAAATATCGTGATTATGCGGATAACCCTTTCAATCCTGATGCTGTTACCTGTGAAGCACTTGCCAAGTTGTGTCAAATCACCTCTTGTTTTCCAGTCGCTTTCCCCCCTGTGACAGTCAAGCTTGACCCTTTAGATAAGCCTTTAGATGACAAAGACCCTGATAAAAAATTAAATGAATGGGGAAATTTAAACAATCGAATTGTGCCTGAAACGCCGCCAAAACCCGATAATTCCGTCTCATTAAAACAACAGAATAAGAAAGGCAAGACACTCATTGCCATAGAGGACGATCCTGGCGAAGGATATCGCCTTCACTTTGTTGATGGCGGCGTATTAGACAATCGCCCATTTAGCTACACAATCAAAGAAATTTATCACCGAACAACAGAGCGTCCAGTTTACCGCAAGCTATTTTATGTCGATCCAAGTCCAGACCGTTTTAAAGGCAACCCTGAGTACGAGGATATGTTAAAACCTGGTATTGTTCGGGTTGTAAAAGATTCTCTAATTGCCCTGCCGAGATATGAAAGTATCAATAAGGATTTGGAGTTAATCAATGAACACAACGAGAAAGTTCGTCGCTACAAATTTTTGCTGACCGATCTTGAGACTCTTTTAGATATAGAAGAAAAGGATAGAGAAAATAACGATTTTTACGATCAACAGAGAAATGTTTATCTACGGACACGCCTCATTAGTCTTGAAAATAAAATTCTTCCTTTAATTTTTTTAAAATCAGAAGGTTTGGTAAAAGCGAGTAAACAAGAAGAAAATCGAATTAAAAAATTAGAGAAAGCTGCAAAGTTACTTGCAGAACCATTTACTGCTCCACAATCTAGCTCTGAACGGTTGAAGCTTCTTAAGCAACTTGAGAAAGACATCTGTCACCTGGATGTTGACTATGCCTTAAGAAGGTACTTTTTTATTAGTGAATACGTGTACAGGTTGCTTGATAAGGACTATCTTTGTAAATGGCTTAAGAACAAGAAAAAGCAGGAGATTGATAAAAGTTCTATAAGCGATGACATATTAAAAAATTTAAAATCTATAATTGGGGAGTTGAATGATGATAGAAAGTTAATTGAAGCCATCAAAGTCAATGTAGACCAGTTATTTCTTAATCCAGCAATAGAGAAATATTTTGTGAAATTATTAGATGAATCCAATAATTTTAATGAGGAATTTACTAAGAAGTTCTATAGAGCTATGTTATGGTTGCACGGGCAATTTCTCAATGCAGAATCACTATCAGATTCAGGATTTAAAGACTTCTATGTTCAAAAAAAATTAAGCAATTATTTAAACGAAAATTTTCAGATAGAAAAGGCGCTATCTTCTTTAAATGATTTTTTTGAAAATTTTAAAGATGAACAACAACTTAAGCAATTGGAAAAATTAGCATACAAATCTATACTTAACAGGCTAGTAGGTAAAACCAAACAAGAACTACTAAGTAGCGGCACTAGAGAAAAGCATTGTAGCGGCACTGGAGAAAAGCATTATATCGAGCATTATAATTATATTCAAGAGAAGTTGTTAAATTATTTTCAACAATTTGAAAAACTTGATACAGTTCTATACCCTTTAGATTATTTAGCAGGTATACCAGAAAAACAGCTAATTGAGACTTTTAGAATCAGTCCTGAAGATGCAAAGTTGGGTTTATCTAGTAAATTTGAGGATGGGGAACGACTAAAACACAAACTCGCTGGGGATAGTTTGAAGGCATTTGGCGGTTTTCTCAAGAAATCTTGGCGTGCCAACGATATACTATGGGGACGTTTGGATGGACTTAATCGCATTGTTGAAGCTTTAGTGACCGAGGAAACAATTAAAAATTTTCCAAAATTCTTAGAAAACGCAGAGAGAGAGGCACAGGACAAGGAGGAGCCATTTGATCGAGCCAATTATGTAGACCGTTTGATTGAGGAAGCATTATTTTCTGATTTTGATCGCGAACGCAGCGTAAAATCAGAGAAGGACAAGGAATACTTGATGGGCAAAAAAAATGAATTAAAGGAAAAACTAGGAAATTTGTTTCCACCTTTATTCCAGCCTAGCTGTAACGAAAAGCCCCTAGAATTAAAAAAAGAATACTTAGAAGATTTTATAAAGTCCCTAGTTTCTGTTGGGCATCTTGTTATTCTTGACCAAGAGTTAAATAAGACTATGAAAGCTTCTATTGAGGAGCAATTGAACGGAAAACAACAAAAAGTGCCAATTAAGGATAGTGGTAAACAAGTAGTGATTCTTGCCTTATGTCTCCTTATAAAGAGTGGGTTACACCGACTTGCATTACTACTTCTAGAATATTACCCTAATGAGGTTCCTAAATTCAATCCGATCGACTTTAGTTTCGATTCAGCCATCACTGCACTTGTTGTCAGACAAGTTGCTAATAAATCTCTCACCTCTATGTCATTACAAGAGAAAGAAGACTTCTTCAATAAAGATTATAAAATTGGTTTAGAAACTTTAGATCATCATATTCCCAAATCAGAGCTAAAAGAACTCGTACTTAAAGGTATTCTGATTTTTCAAGATATTTTCCTAACATGGCAACGCAAAACCAAAGCTCAAATTGGTTCAAAGAAGTCTAAGTCTAACCCTCTTGATTTTTGGAGTCGCCTTGTATTGACACTTCTAGGTGGGATAATAAATATTGCTATTTGGGGAATAAAAATTATTTTGCGGTGGGGTTTTTGAACATTTTGTCATTAGACATCTCCCAAAACTCTCAACGCCTTTCTAATATTGGTTTCTGACTGTCCTTTGAAAGGCAGACACCTGACGGGGTGACAACCCCTTCAAAAGCCTAGTGCGGTGACAACGTGAGTTCGACGGCTGAAATCACTAAGTTATAAAGTGTAATTCATACAGCATATTCCATATAAATTTGGCACACTACTTTTAGCATCTGGAGTTTAGACTAAAAAATGGTCACAGCTAAAAGTAGCTGCCTTTTAACAGAAGGCAAGCTGTTGCTCAAAAA
>NZ_JAUBSF010000103.1:0-22756 GCF_036704615.1 Microcoleus sp. K4-B3 | reverse complement strand
AGAGGGCTTTTTCATAGTTTTGAAGGTTGCTATACTGGCACAAATTATTATACCTTAAAAAAACCTCAAATGATTGCTATGCAATCATTTGAGGTTTTGGCAATTCTGAATTTCTTTGAAATTAAATCTGCGTGAATATCTGCGGAATGTGGGTTAAAAAGGGATATCCCGTCGCAACTGATGGATTCTTCGGCCTAAAAACCGAACAAGCAGTCATCAAATTTCAAAAGCAAAATAAGATTGCTGTTGATGGCATTGTCGGCCCTCAAACTTGGAGTCTATTAGGCGCTTGTTATACAGGTGAACCCGGATGTTAAATCCAAGTTAACTAATCCTAGGCGCACGGGTAGCAAGAAACTGGGTTTTTTCACAGAAATACTTCCTTTCCTCCCCCAGAAACGCTAAAAAACCTGGTGGTTGAGCGAAGCCGAAACCCCCTTTCTGCCAGTCAAGAGTGTATCCAGGACTATTAACATCATTTCCGCGCTTCTCTGCTTTTAAACAACTTGCAAACAACCAATGGAGAATCAAACCATGCAAACCACAAACGCAATTCGCATTGAATTACCTTCCTGCCGTTATTTTCCCCTACTCAAACGCAACGATGCCGTCACCCAAAATGAGGATGTCCGTTACCTCCAGCGGCTCTTGAACGCCAGCGGATTTTCTGTAAATACTGATGGAGGATTCGGCGCGAAAACCCAACAAGCAGTCATAAATTTTCAAAAGCAACAACAGATTCTTGCTGATGGCATTGTCGGTCCCAAAACTTGGAATAAATTCGGCGTTTGTACAACTATATTTTAAAGTTTGTGCAAGCATCTTTTAAAGAGAGTAGGGCGTGCAGTGCGCGCCCTATTTCTCCGTCGAAGTTTCCACCCCAGACCACCCATCCGGCGCTCCGTACATCCGATACTTGCGAGAGCGTTTGAAATACAGCATTGCTACCCGATCGTCAGGATTGATTTGTAAAATATTCTCAAATACTTTTTGGGCGGCAACAAATTTTTGCTGGTAGTAAAAATTGAGAGCTTCTTGAAAAACCTCCGCAGTTTGCTGCTTGAGTACAATGCTCTGCTCTGTTTCTGTATTGTAAATTTCAAACACCGACACAGGATTTGTCTTTCCTTTGACCGTTACTCGATCGACAAATCTGTACTTATATTTTTCTGGCTCGTCCAGGCGATCGATAATTGCACCGCTAACTAGAATTCCCGAGCCGTAAACCTTAGTCAATCCTTCCAAACGAGAGGCGAGATTCACCGCATCAGCAATCACGGTACTTTCCATTCGTTCTCGCTCGCCAATTGTACCCAACATCAAATTGCCCGCGTGCAAACCGACGCCGATCGCGATCGGACACAAACCATTTTTTTCTCGCTGCTTGTTGTAAATATTCACTTCTTTTTGCATATCAATTGCTGCTCCCACGCCATCAGATGGAGATGTAGGAAACAGTGCCATTACTGCATCCCCAATGTATTTGTCAATAAACCAGTTATTTTTCCTGATTGCAGGGCTAACCCTTCCCAAGTAAGTGTTAATAAATGCAAAATTTTCAGGCGGTGTCATATTTTCCGAAAGCGCCGTAAACGAGCGAATATCCGCAAACAGCACTGTCATATCTCTTTCCTGATTTTCGCCTAATTTTACTTCAATAATACTCGGCTTTTCCAGCAAGTTTAGAAAATCGTGCGGTACAAACCTGCCGTAGGCTGCATTCAGTTTGGCTAGGCGAATTTGCGTGTTAATTCTCGCCAATAATTCCTTTTTGATAAAAGGTTTAGTTACATAATCATTTGCTTCTAAGTTAAAAGCTTCTACCAAGTCAGTAGTTTGATTTTTAGCCGTCAGCATCAGAATCGGCATTTCTAAAGGCGAGTATTTTTTGCGAACTTCTCGACACACTTCATAACCAGTCATTTGGGGCATCATTACGTCGAGTAAAATTAAGTCTGGCTTAAATCCTGATTTAATTAAATTTAAAGCTTCTAAGCCGTTGCTCGCTTGAGTGATATCGTAGTTTTCTATAGAAAGACTGTTGATGATGACATGAATATTAATCGGCTCATCATCAACTACCAAAATTTTTAATTTTTCACTTTCTAGCAAGTCGCTATTGTCTGGTACCTGAGAATTTATTATAGATGATTGGCGGGCGAATTCAGGAGTGATTAAAATGCGAGAACCCTCGGTTAAATGCGGCTGTCTGCTGCTAAATTCCGGCTGAGTTTCAGATACAGGCAAAGTAAAGATGAATTGGGAACCAACCCCTACAGTTGAAGATACCCAAATTTTACCTCCGTGCAATTCCACTAATTGCTTGGCAACAGTTAACCCTAAACCCGTGCCGCCATATTCTCTAGCAGTGGAACCGTCAGCTTGTTCAAAGGATTCAAAAATTCGCTCTAATTTATCTTCGGGTATGCCAATGCCGGTGTCGGATACAGTAATGGCTAATTGGGAATTAGACGGTGATTGTGCGTTGCCCGCTACTAATTCTGCTGAAATTTCAACTCGGCCGCTTTCGGTAAATTTAATCGCATTGCCGATTAAGTTGTAAAGTATTTGCTGCAAGCGATTCTCGTCGGCTGCTATTGGCGGCAATTCAGGAGCCACTGAGTTAATCAACTGCAAGTTTTTTTTGCCTACTAATGGCTGAGACAAACTAAGAATTACAGAGACTATTTCTCGAATACCGACGGATTTAATTTGCAGTTCTATCGTTTTGTATTTTAGCTGAGAAAAGTCCAGAATATCGTTAATTAAAGAAGACAATCTTTTTCCAGACGATGAAATCAAAACTAAGTTAAAATTTGTGGGTTCTGACAGTTGTCCGGTAGCACCGTCTATTAAAGATTCTGCAATCCCAATAATGCCGTTGAGGGGAGTGCGAAGTTCGTGGGAAGTATTGGCTAAGAATTCGTCTTTCAGTTTGTCCAGGCGCTGCAATTCGATATTTTTAGTTTCTAAGGCAGTAAAAGATGCTTGCAGTTGTGCTGCCATGCTGTTAAAAGCAGCGGCAAGTACGCCCAACTCGTCGGAGCGATCGAGCTTTACAGTTTGGTCAAATTGCCCTTCAGACAAAGCTATTGCTGCATTTTTTAATTTTATAAGAGGTTTGATAATCCAGCGAGAAGTGAGAATTCCTAGCACAGTTGCCATCCCCAACGCTGCCAGACATAGCAAAACTGTAGTTTGGTTGCCGGCATGAATTTGTTCCATAAAGTCGGCTTCGGGAACGACGACGACAATTAGTAAATCTAAACCCTTGCCGTCTTGGAAGGGCAGGACTTTTAAAAATTGCTGCTTCCCGTTTATCTCAAAATGGATTTGCTGCGATTTCGTAATTTGGTGGAAGTTTTGAAAGTGACTTTCTAAATATTTAGCTGTAGTTTGCGTTACTGCATCGCTGCTTTCTGTAACTTTAAACAGTTCTTTTTGACCGTTTTGGGTGCGGAAAGGTTTTTCGGGTGTGGAAGTTGCCAGCAGCGTGCCGTTTCTTTCGATAATAAAAGTTTGACCAGATTTGCCTATTTTGAGGCTGTTTAAAAATTGACCGATACTGTCGAGACGCAAAGCAGCAATTAATACTCCTTCTAGCTGTTTCTGGCTGTTGTAAACTGGTTGCAGTGCGCTGAGAATCAATGTGGGTTCTAGTAAGGATACATAAACTGAACTCCAAGTTGGTTTGGCTTCTAGAGCCGCATAGCTGTAAGAAGGATGCTGTCGGATGTCGAAGTTTTTGACGTAGGCTGCTACTGTCGTGCGATCGCCCGTATCATTAGTATTGTAAGAATAAAAATCAAAACCTCTAGATTGACCCGATGCGTTAATCAATAAAGTGCCGTTAGACATCTTTTCGCCAGTGCGATATTCTCCATCTTGATTAGCGATCGATGTAAAATTGATATAAGGATATAATTGCACTTGCCGCCACAGATACTTTTCCCAAGCTGACAAGTCTTTCATGTTCAAAAAACCCAGTTTCACTGCATCCAGCTTGCTTTGATTGATTTGGTGCGGAGTTTGCAGATAAGTTCTCAAATTTTGCTCGATGCGATTGCTTACCTCCCCCATCAACTGATCTGCAAGGTCATTTACTGCTCTTTGAGAGTTCCTAAATGATAAATAGCCCACAATACCCACCGCTGCAAATACTTGCAAGACAAACGGAACTATGAGTACAGTTTGCAGCGTCGCTTTGACTGACAGTTTGGCAACTAAGCGCTTGAGATCAAGAGTTGACATACCATTAATTTTTAACTACAAAAATACAGTTAATACTCGGAGCGAAAACTTACCTCTGGTAAGTATTATAAACCATTTTGTACTTAAACAAAACTTACGCAAGCATGACATGATATCGTTTCTACAATCCTCAATCTTATAGCAAATTATTAAAAGTCAAAGGGAACCGTAGAGACACGGGAATGCCCTGTCCTACTCCCCGCGCCGGACACGGCATTGCCGTATTCCTACTTTTCATCCAAAGCTTCTATCCCCGACCATCCTTCTGGGACTCCATACATTCGATTCTTCAGAGAGCGCTGACAGTAAATTGCTGCTAACTTATCTTGAGGATTTCTTTCGCAAATATTCTTGAATATTTTTTGCGCTTTACTAAATTTTTGATCGAAATAAAACTCCAGACCCCTTTGAAATTCAGTAGCAGTTTCCTGTTTTAGTTCAATGCTTTGTTCTGTTTCTGCATCATAAATTTCAAACACCGAAACGGCAGATTTTTTTCCTTTTACTGTGACTCGATCGACAAATCGGCACATATATTTTTCTCGATCGCCCAAACGCTCTAAAATTGAGTCACTAACTAGAATTCCCGCCCCGTAAACCTTCGTCAATCCTTCCAAACGAGACGCGAGATTCACCGCATCAGCAATCACTGTACTTTCCATCCTTTCTTGCTCGCCAATCGTACCCAACATTAAACTACCCGCGTGCAAACCGATGCCGATCGTAATCGGTGCGTAATTGCTGATTTGTCGGTGCTGGTTGTAAACCATAACTTGTTTTTGCATTTCCACCGCCGCGCGAACAGCATCATCGGCAGACTCAGGAAATAGCGCCATAATCGCATCGCCAATATATTTATCGATGAAACCTTGGTGAGCACGAATTACCGGACTCACTCGGCTGAGGTAGCTGTTAATAAAATTAAAGTTTTCTTGGGGAGTCATCGCTTCTGAGATAGTCGTAAAGGAGCGAATGTCAGAAAATAAAACTGTCATTTCTTTCTGAATCTGATCGCCTAGTCGGACATCAACAATACTTTCGTGTCCCAAAAATCGCAGAAAGTCGTGGGGGACAAATCTACCGTAAGCTGCATTGATTTTTGCCAGACGGATGTGAGTTTTGATTCTGGCTAGCAATTCATTTTTGACAAACGGTTTAGTTAAAAAATCATTTGCTCCTGCATTGAAACCTTGCACCAAGTCAGAGACTTGATTTTTGGCGGTTAGCAGCACAATTGGCACTTCTATAGCGGTGAATTTCTCCCGGATTTTCTCGCAAACTTCGTAACCTGTCATCCGCGGCATCATCAGATCTAGCAAGATTAGATCGGGCTTGTAGCCTCTGTCTAGAAGGGCTAAAGCTTCTTTACCGCTGCTAGCTTTGGCGAGCACATATTTTTCGAGAAGTAAATTGTTAGCCAATACCTGAATATTCACAGCTTCGTCATCGACAATCAAGATTTTCACCCGACTGTTTGCTTGGCCTTCTTTATCATCGAGCAAACTGTTATTATTCAAACTTGGTGCGACAGTTGCATTAGTTATTAACTTGCGATCGTTGGTTCTTGAAACTAAAGACGGCCGAACCGTTTCTGGAAAATACTTGCAATCGACATACTGATTTTGAGAGATTGGCAAACTAAAGGTAAACTGCGAACCAATACCTACTTTTGAAGATACCTGAATTTCGCCGCCGTGTAGCTCGACTAACTTCTTTGTAACTGCCAAACCTAACCCTGTTCCTCCGTATTCTCTAGCAGTGGAACCGTCTGCTTGTTCAAAAGATTTAAAAATTCTTTCTAATTTATCTTCAGCAATGCCAATACCAGTATCGGATACCGTAATTTGCAGTTTTGACCTGAGAATTAAAGATTGAAGCTGGCTTGTTACGGAACTTTCTTTGTCGCCCAACTTCGGTGATTCCAAGCTGATCGCATTCGCGGAAATTTCAACTCGGCCGCTTTCTGTAAATTTAATCGCATTTCCGATTAGGTTATAAAGAACTTGTTGCACGCGATTTTCATCTGCATCCACGAGGGGAATGTCGGGAGTGACTGAATTAATTAACTGCAAATTTTTTGTACCAATTAGAGGTTGAGAAAGAGTCACCACGATTTCGACAATTTCTCGGATGCCGACAGGCTTGATTTGCAGTTCAATATTTTTGTGTCTCAGCTTCGAGAAATCTAGAATGTCGTTGATGAGATTGGACAGTCTTCTGCCGCTAGATGCAATAATTTCCAGATTGGAAATAGTCTGTTCTGGCAATTGTCCTGTAGCACCGTCGATCAAAGATTCAGTTAAACCGATAATGCCGTTAAGCGGGGTGCGGAGTTCGTGAGAAGTGTTGGCTAAAAATTCGTCTTTGAGTTTGTCAAGTCGCTGCAATTGGGCATTTTGATGCTCTAATTTTGTGAAAGATACTTCCAATTGACCGGCCATGCTGTTGAAAGCATTAGCTAATTTTCCGAGTTCGTTAGATGCCGCAATATTTACCCGAGTTTCAAACATTCCGCTACTCATTTTAGTAGCTGCAGATGTTAGGGATTTCAAAGGATTTGTAATCGATCGAGCAAAAGCCACTCCCAAGCCCACGGCGACGAGGGCGCTGGCGAGGGTAACTGCACCCATGACGTATATGAGCTTACGCACCGGAGCATAAGCTTCCGCTGTAGGTAGCTCTACAACCACCATCCACTGCACCCTCCGCACGATCGCACCCGTGCCCATTACTTCTTCCCCGCGCAAGCCTCGATAAACGATCGGAGATTGAATCCCCGAAGCTAAAGCTAATTTGGATAACTCTCCCACAAAGGATCGCCCTCTCAAATCTTGCAGTAAATACGGATTAATCTTGCTTCCGGTTTCCGAAATCAGTACAGAGCGGTGATCGAGAACGTAGCTGTATCCAGTTTTTCCAACTTGCGATCGGGCGGCAATTTGAGTTAAAAAGTTTAGACTTACTCTGGCAAATAATACTCCGGCAATTTGATTATTATTGTCGCGAACAGGCACTGCTAAGTTAACAACATTAACCGCTGTTTTTAGATCTACATCGACTGGACTAACATAATTTTGAGTTTGCCCAAAAGTCTCCCAAAATACAGGTGTTTCTGCTGAAATACCTGCTAAATTCAAGCTAGAGATTGAGAAGGATTCGTAAGGCGACATCGCCTGTACGACTTGACCTTTACTGTTAAAAATCCCGACCACTTCGTAGGCGCTGTTGCTGTTAACCAATCCTTCGAGAATGCTGCGCTGAGTTTCAGGATTAAATTCTGTTAAACCGCGCAATTCTGATAAATAATTCAGTTGGCGCTGCAAGTTATCCAGATCAGCGCTAATTTGGACGGCAGCAGCTTGCGATCGCTCGTACTGAAGCTGTTTTGTCTGTTCTATTTGTCCCCGAAAGCTGAGGTAAGCTAAGGTACTTCCCGCCATCAATACGCTTGCCACAACAATCGAGACAAAACCGTAACGCAGTTGATTGGCAATTGATGACATTTGATTCTGCCAGTTAACAGTTTGAACTCACTGTATAGGATACACCCAATTTCACATTTTTAAGACTTGCGGAATCGCGATCGTTGATTTCTTGTTACCTTTGCCTAATTTATGGTTTTATAGATCTAATTTTTGTTTCCAGATAACATCTTCAATCCAAATGCGATCGGGAAGCAGTCCCAACCGAAAGAAAATTTCAGCAATGCGCTGCTGTTCTTCAACTGCGCTGTCTTGAATTGGCAACAAATCGTAGCGGCGGCTTTTCGTTAACATGATAGCTGTGGTTATTTTCATTCCCGTTTGAGCGCTGATAAATTCCGCTGCTGGCTCGGGATTCTTAGTTATCCAAGTAGCCATCTGTCGCGTTTCTCCCATCACTATTTTAACAACATCGGGAAAGTCGCTAGCAAAAGAGCGACTTGCCAAATAGAAGTTTCTATCATTCATCAGCCCATCGCTGTTAGTCAAGAAATGAACAGGCATAGTTTCCTGTAACTGAGCTAAAAACGGCTGCCAGATAGCCCAAGCATCAACCTCGCCTCTCACAAATGCTTCCTGAGCTTTTGGCGGAGGCAAATCGACCAATTGGGCATCTTTTAACTGCAAACCACCTTGAGTTAACGCCCGAATTAACAAATAGTGACCTGCGGTTTTCTGAGTTGTTGCTATTTTCTTGCCTTTGAGATCCCCTAGAGTCCGAATTGGAGAATCTTGAGGAACTATGATGCCAATGCTTCCAGGTAAAGCTGAATCATTAGCAATATAAACAAAAGGTACGCCCTCTGATTGGGCAAAAATTGGCGGCGCAACTCCGGCATAACCCAGATCGATTTTTCCTTTTCCTATTGCTTCTAAAATTGGCGGCCCTGCGGCAAATTCCGTCCATTCTACAGACCATCCAATTTCTGCTAAACGGGTTTCCAAAGAGCCTTTAGCTTTGAGATAAAAGAGCGCTCCGAAACGCTGATGGCCGATTCTTACAACTTTTGTTAAATTTGATGGTGCATTTTGGGTTTTTGCTGTAGAGTTATTTATTAGCTGTGAGTTGCAACTTCCCAGAGCTAAACTCAAGCAAAAAACGAGCATAAATAGCAGCGTATATCCCCTAACAAAACGTCGTTTAATAATATTTTGACTGAAATATGATAATTGAAACCTAGTTTTTATGGGCTTCATAAAATATCGTACAAGTAGGTTTTGTATGACGAAAATATTCCAGACTTTTTTTACAGTATTTATATTATGTCCGCTTACTTCCTGCTGTTAAAAAAGGTCTTAATTAAAAATAAAAATTTAGCTGTCTGTCCCTGAAATTAGCTACAAAATTAAGCTATATTATAGCAGATTTCAGGAAAGTGAGATTTGCTATGGCTGACTCTATTGCTCGCCGCTTGGAACAATACACGGTAAAACGATCGCACGAAGTTTTAATCGTCAAGGCCCAAATTGACGGCGAATTCGATGAAATTGCTATTTTTAAAGGCTTTTCTAGCTCTCTGACGCGATCGACCGCGAGCGATCCAGAGGTTCCTGTTTTGCCGGAGGAAGCAAAAATTGTCAGTGTCGATCGGCTGGAGAGTCCCTACAATCCAAATAACCCCCGCTATCTTCAGCAGGGGTTATCTTGGGAAACAATGCAATCTCTCTTGTCGGAGGCGGGAGTTTAGCAAAACAGTAGGGACACAACGCGAGGAAAACAGCAGGGACACAACAATGTTGTGTCCCTACAAAAGCCAGCCGTGTTCCTACCCTTAGACCTAGAGCGTGCCGCCTGCAGCTTGGAAACGAGCTCTCGCGCGTTTGATTGCTTGTTTAGCTTGAATTTGCTCTTGCAAAGTGCCGCTAGCAGCCTTTTCCAAACGAGCTTCTGCTTCGGTGTAAGCAGTACGAGCAGCTTCTTTATCAATGGTTTCGCCTTTTTCAGCGCCGTTGACAAGAATAGTAACTTTGTTTTCTTGGATTTCTGCAAAGCCACCCATCAGAGCAATAGACAGCCATTCCTTGCCGGGACGGACGCGCATCACTCCGGTATCCAAAGCCGTCAACATTGGAGCGTGACCGCTCAAGATACCCAGTTGGCCTGTGGTGCTTGGCAGAATTACTTCTTCAGCATTAGAATCCCAAACAGTTTTGTCTGGGGCCACTACGCGCACAGTTAATGTCATAAATTGTCCTTAGTCATTAGTCATTAGTCAGCAGTCAGCAGTCATTAGTCATTAGTCATTAGTCAGCCGTCGGCCATCATCAGTCACTTAGTTGTTAACTGTTAACTTTTAACTGTTAACAACTAATGACCAATGACTAATGACTAATGACTAATGACTAAAATTACTTGGCGTCAGCTTTCATTTTTTCAGCTTTGGCGATCGCCTCGTTGATATCGCCCACCAAATAGAAAGCTTGTTCCGGTAATTCGTCAAGTTCGCCAGCCAAAATCATCTGGAAGCCCTTAATGGTGTCTGCCAGCTTGACGTATTTGCCGGGGGAACCGGTGAACACTTCGGCCACAAAGAACGGTTGAGACAAGAACCGTTCAATTTTGCGAGCGCGAGAAACGGTCAAGCGGTCATCTTCCGACAGCTCGTCCAAACCCAAAATTGCAATAATGTCTTGCAATTCCTTATAGCGTTGCAGAGTAGACTGCACCTGACGAGCAACACCATAGTGCTCTTCGCCGACAACGCTAACTTGCAACATTGTAGACGTAGAATCCAGCGGATCGACAGCCGGATAAATACCCTTGGAAGCCAAACCGCGAGACAACACAGTTGTAGCGTCCAAGTGAGCAAAAGTCGTAGCCGGCGCGGGGTCAGTCAAGTCATCCGCAGGTACGTACACAGCTTGAACTGAAGTAATCGAACCTTCGGTAGTCGAAGTAATCCGTTCTTGCAAGTCGCCCATATCCGTACCGAGAGTCGGCTGATATCCCACAGCCGAAGGCATCCGACCCAACAGAGCCGATACCTCAGAACCCGCTTGCACGAACCGGAAGATATTGTCAATGAACAGCAGCACGTCTTGCTTGCTGACATCGCGGAAGTATTCGGCCATCGCCAGAGCCGACAGACCCACGCGCATCCGAGCACCAGGCGGCTCGTTCATTTGACCGTAAACCAAGGCAATTTTTGACTTGCTGCGGTCTTCTTCGTTAATAACCCCCGACTCGATCATTTCTTTGTAGAGGTCATTACCTTCGCGGGTGCGCTCGCCCACACCGCCGAACACGGACACGCCGCCGTGAGCCTTGGCGATGTTGTTCACGAGTTCCATCATAATCACGGTTTTGCCGACGCCTGCGCCGCCGAACAAACCGATTTTGCCGCCGCGACGGTAGGGGGCCAGCAGGTCGATCACCTTGATCCCGGTTTCAAACACCGAAGGCTTGGTTTCCAGTTCGGTGAAAGCCGGCGGGTTGCGGTGGATGGGCATACTTTCGGAAGTATTGACCGGGCCGAGGTTGTCTACGGGTTGGCCGATGACGTTAAAAATGCGGCCGAGAGTTGGGATTCCGACGGGAACTTGGATCGATTCCCCGGTATCTACTACTTCCATGCCGCGCACCAAGCCGTCGGTGGTACTCATGGAAACTGCACGCACTTGGCTGTCTCCGAGCAGTTGCTGAACTTCGCAGGTAACGGAAACGTCTTGACCTGCTTCGTTTTTGCCGGAAATCGTGAGAGCGTTATAGATTTGGGGCAGTTTGCCGCCTGGGAATTTTACGTCTACAACCGGCCCAATGATTTGGGTGATGTAGCCTACGTTCGTTTTTGTTGCGGTGGATACCATGAATAGTGCCTTTGTTAGGATGCTATTTTTCCGATATTGGAAAAACTCTTAACATTTAGAAATGCTATTCCTCAGAGTACCACTGAACAGACGCACTATTTAGATTTGAATGGGGCTGATTAAGAGTCATTTTTCTGGTTGCTGCCCTCGCTTGTTTTTCCTGCGAGCTGCCGCCAAAGCCCCGATCCCCAGCACAGTCCCGAACACTGTGACTGGTTCGGGGGCTAACTCCGCCGACACGCTGAAGTCTTGGAAATCAGCGTCGTTTCCTTTTTTGGCATCGTCGAAGGAGATTTTTGTGCGCTGAGCCTGTTGGGTCATTGTTTCGGGGGCTGACTCAGCCAACACGGTGAAGTCTTGGAAATCAGCGTCGTTTCCTCCGGCATCGTCGAAGGAGATTTTTATGCCCTGAGCCAGTTGCGCCATTGTGAGCGATGAATATTGCCCAGGGCCATTACCGCCGTTGATGTTGGTAAATGAGTCGGTGGAGTTGTAGTCGAGATTAAAGTCGCCCAATACGGCTTGCTGACAGCCCGCCACCAGACAGTCATTTCTCTGGAACTGGCTGGTGGCGGCCCACCAGTTGGGGCTGTTCATGAAAGTGCTCGACGAGACGTACTGCTCGAATGGTTGGCCCGTGCCGCTGTCGCTCCACAGCAGCAGGGCATAAATTTGATCCTGCAAAAATGTGAAGGTTTGAGTGCTGGAGCCGTTGTCGGAGGTGACTGCGTTGCCGAAGGTTCCCTGCCAGTCATTGGCGCCGCCGTTATCTGAGGGTTGAGTCTCGTAAAACAGTCTGGCGATGTTGCTGTAGCCAGTGTTTCCTGAGTCAGCTTGGGCTACCCACAAGCTCGACTGGTAACCGCCGTGAGATTGGTCGAAGGTAAAGTTTATATTGGTATCTCGATCGAACTGGATGCCACTCGTGCCAAACATGAAAGCTCGGACGGGCGTGCAGATGCTGAGCAAGATTGTGGTTGCCAAGCTGGCGACTGTAAAAGATGTTTTTTTGACTAGCGTTAAGGTAGTCATAACCCTGATTCCTCCAGTATTGTTAGATAGTAAAACGGGAAATCCCATGTTGCCGTGATGCGAATAGACGATCGCGAGCCTGCGATATTTAGGACGATCGTCAAACCTACAGAAGAGACTCCACACGAGTGAATCTACAGACCGATATCACTTAAGTGTGTTTTGGAGTAAATGAGTGCTTCTTCTAAGAGTTTTCACTGACACCAGATTGCCACAGTTTAATCTGTAACAGCAAGATTTTCATCCTGCCTAGACTTCCAACCTACTACATTTACTTCGTTTCGGTAACGGTCTAAAGTTGAGTGCAAGACGTGCCAATATTGGCTTTCATCAAAAATACATAAAAATTCTACTCCAGCTTTGTAAAGTTTTGGTAAAGATCATCTAAAACTTATAAAGTTTCTGAGAGGAATTCGGCTGTTCGGTCTTATGCTCCTCAAAGCGGGCTGCAAGCTGCTCGCTTTGAGGAGCATAAGAGTGCAGCGGGCGCGAGTAGAGATTTGAGCGAGTTTTTTGCTACTGGAAGCAAGCGGGAGAACAGGCGATCGATACTTACGTAATTTTGACTAATATTCGGAGTTTTTTAAACCCTTAACCCTCGCGTTCCGCCTCAGATTTTCGCCAACAGTCCCGGACGCATAAACCCCGTTTCTTAAGGTAATTGCTTCATGGAAGTAGTGAAAGTGGAAACAAGAAACCAAGTTTCATTGCTCGCCCCGTGCCTGAATACATTATGGACAAAGCATTACCGTGTCCATACCCGATATCTGTACTTCACTTAACTGAAAACCCCTAAATAGGTGGTTACAAATAAACATTACATGGGGAGGGCGGGTGAGAACATTTCTTTACTCGCTGGTATCTCGCGATCCTCACGCTTTCCCCCCTAAAAGATACTATGGTTTTTTGCCCTTACCTACTTATAAACACATACATTTCCTTCAGATTCCCCTCCAAATTATTCAGTAATAAAAAAGAGAGTTATTCTATTGACATGAGGAGTTTTTAGGAGTAAAAATAGGATAGATAAATACGATCGCACTTTAAGCACAATCTTTAAACACAATGACAGCCAACAGACTACATTTGCTCGGATGGTTATTCATTGTTAGCTGGCTGAGTGCAGCGGCGGGTTCGGCAAACGCGCAACCCATCACCCCCGCACCAGACGGCACTAACACAGTTGTTACTCCTAGCGGCAACCGCTACGACATTTCCGGGGGGTCTTTCAGCGGAGATGGGGCTAATCTTTTTCACAGTTTTACTCAGTTTGGGCTCAGCGAGGCTCAAACGGCTAACTTTCTGACAAATCCGAATATTCAAAATATTTTGGGAAGGATTACTGGGGGTAATCCTTCTTTAATCAATGGCTTAATTCAAGTTACGGGGGGCAATTCCAATTTATTTTTGATGAATCCTGCCGGCATGATATTTGGGCCGAATGCCAGTCTCAACGTGCCTGGATCCTTTAATGCTACTACGGCTACAGGGATTGGTTTTGGGAACAATCAGTGGTTTAGTGCGATCGGCAACAACAACTGGGCAACATTAATTGGGACGCCGAACAGTTTTGCATTTACAACTTTGCAAGGGGGAAGCATTGTTAATGCAGGCAATCTGACGGTGACACCAGGTCAAAGTTTAACTTTGGTCGGAGGTACGGTTGTCAATACGGGTCAGCTAAGTGCGCCTAGCGGCAATATTCTCATCAGCGCCGTACCGGGTAACAATTTGGTGCGAATCAGTCAAGCTGGAAATTTATTGAGCTTGGATATTCAGCCGACAGCAACTCAAAGCTCGCTGCCGAACAATTGGACGCAGCCAGTGTTATCTTTGCCGGAGTTGCTGACTGGAAAAGGTGTGGCGCAGGCAACGGGTTTGACGGTAAATCCCAATGGCGAAGTTGTGTTGACGGGGAATGTTGCTGTGCCGGTAACTGCGGGAACTGCGATCGCATCCGGCACTCTCAATGTCTCTGGCAACACTGGCGGTACTGTAAATATTTTAGGCGACAAAGTAGGAGTTATTGCGGGCAAGATCGATGCTTCTGGGGTTAACGGCGGCGGTAATGTACTGATTGGGGGAGATTATCAGGGTTTGGGTACGGTGCCCAATGCTTTGCGGACTTTTGTTAGCAGCGACTCGACGATTAATGCTGATGCTGTTAGTAATGGGAATGGCGGGCGAGTTATAGTTTGGGCTGATGAAACTACTCGCTTTAACGGCAATATTACGGCCCGGGGTGGCTTGTTTTCTGGGAATGGCGGCTTCGTGGAAGTGTCGGGAAAGCAATCGCTGGATTTTCAAGGGTTGGTGGATTTGCGATCTGCTTTTGGGATTTCTGGCACCTTATTATTAGATCCTACTGATATCACTATTAGTACAGGTGCGGATACTGTAGGCAACAGTTTTTCAGCAGGGGGAGTATTTACGCCCTCGGGTGCTACTTCTACAATTAATAATGGGACGCTGGAAACACAGCTTGCTTCGGCCAATGTGACTATTTCCACTGCGCCTGGACCAGTTCCTGGGAATGAAGGTGATATTACAGTCAACGCTCCGGTATCTTGGACTAATAGTAATTCCCTGACTCTGAATGCTAATAACAGCATACTTGTTAACAAAAATATCACCGCTAACGGCGGCAGTATCACCCTGAATGCAGATGTAGATGGCAGTGGTGCAGGGGCGATCGCCATTACCAATGCTATCATCAACTCCAACGGCGGCAACATCATTTTAGGAGGCAGCACCAACCCGTCAAATTCCCCAGCAGTAGGGACAGTGGCAAATCCCCGCGGAGTTTCTCTCACAGGTTCCACGCTCAATGCCGGCACTGGAAATATTTCTCTTAGAGGTCAAGGAGTCGCTGGAGTCAGCAACAATAACGGCATTTCTCTTTCTAACAGCGGAATCACGACGGCTGGGACTGGAAGTATTACTCTCAACGGTATTGGCGGTAATGGAACTGGAAGCGACAACAAGGGGATTAACATTATTACCAGTACAGTAGAATCGGCGGGGACAGGGACTATTACTCTCAACGGTACTGGCGGAAACGGGACATTTAATAATCCAGGGATATCTATTGACGGCAGTACAGTACGGGCTGGGGGAAATATAAACCTGACTGGTAACGGTGCTGGAACTTTAACCCAAAACACCGGCGTTAGAATAAACAACTCTATAGTCGAGTCAACGCCCGGGAACGGGACTGTCACCATCACCGGGACGGGGGGAAATGGGACTGACAGCAATCAAGGGATAACTATTGATAATCCCAGCACGGTAAAATCGCAGAATGGAGATATCGCCCTGACTGGAACAGGTAAGGGGAGCGCGGACAACAACACGGGCATTTCGAGTTCAGGGGTGGTGGAGTCCACAGGCACCGGGAATGTGACTCTGAGCGGTGTTGGCGGCAATGGGAATGATGGCAATCAAGGGATATCACTTGGGGCGGGCAAAGTGAGTTCGCTCTCTGGAAATGTTAGTCTGACTGGTACAGGCGGTGGGGCTGGGACTACCAATGAGGGCATATATGTAGATAGTGGTGCTACAATCCAAACCGCAGGCTTGGGAAAGGTGACGTTGACGGGTACGGGCAGTGCAGGGACAGGTACTAATTCCGGGATCTGGCTCAACTCAGGCACGGTACGATCGGAGAATGGAGATATTGTTTTAACCGGTACCGCTGTAGGGACAGCATTTAGCAGCTACGGCATTAACTTAAACACCAGCATACCGCCGATAACGGTGCAAGCTACGGGAACGGGTAATATTAGCCTCACGGGAAGTGCTAACAACAATTCCATTCCAATTAACCTCGCCGGCGGTGTGATTGATGCGGCTTTGGGCGGCACTGTCACTTTGACGGGCGATGAAATTCAACTGTTAGGGACGACTCAAGTCAATGGCAAGGGTACTATTACTTTGCAGCCGCTGACGCCGAGTTTAGGTGTTCTGATAGGCGGTACTCAGAATAACCCTGACGTTCCTCCTTTGAATCTGATTCAGGCGGAACTCGACACATTAAAAGGGTTTTCCCAAATGGCGATTGGGCGGACGGATGGGACGGGGGCGATCGCAATTGACCCCGCTGGTGTTACTTTTAATTACCCGGTCACAATTCAAGCTCCCACCAGTGGCACAATTGCAGTCGATGGAGACATTACAGGTAAAAACAACGCTTCCATTACCTTTAATGCTCCAACCACTAACTTCTTAAATAATTCAAAAATTATCACCAACGAACAGAATATTACCTTTGGTAAGCAAGTCACTCTCGCTACGGGTTCTAATGTCACCCTCGATACTGGGTTAACGGATGCAGGCGACATTAATTTTGGGGGAACGGTTGACGGCGATGGCAACCTAGTTTTGACTGCGGGAACAGGCGTTATTAAGGTCAACGGGCCAATTGGGGAGACTACAGGTTTGCGTTCCCTGACAACAATCAATTCTTTCGATGTTAAGAATCCGATCGATTTTTCGATTAAAACTACAGGCAATATTACCGTTGGTAGCATGAGAAATCCCGGACGGGCGATCGCCCTTACCAGCACTAATGGCGATATTGATACGACTGCAGGGGCAATTGATACCACATCCAGTACCGGAAATGGTGGGCAAATTACACTAAGTGCCAACAATATTAATGCTAGTAATCTTAACTCCAGTTCCACTGCTGGCAATGGCGGAAACATCACACTCACCGGCAAAACAGGCAACATTTTTGCATACTCAGGAGTAGTTAATTCTAGTTCTAGTTCCGGTGCCGGTGGAGATATTGCGATCGCAACTCCCAATGAAGTTGGGATAAATAGCATTGATGCTAATGGATTGCCCGGTACTGGAAATATTAGCATTAGCGGCAATGAGATTGGCTTTTCGGGAGCAGGTTCCGCGCAGGGTAAAGGGAGTTTTTCAATTCAGCCGTTTTCGCCGGATTTCGGAATTCGCTTCCAGGCTGGACTTGCTTTCGATCCGCAGGCTATCGATATAGGAGCACCGTTTTTATCCTCATTGCGTAATGGCTTTAGTGCCATTGTTTTCGGAGGTAACACTACTACAGGCAATCTTACTGTAGAGAATTTGCCAGTATCTTTTGCAGATCCTGTGACTTTCAATACTCAAGGCACTATTTTAGTCAATCCCAATCAATCTATTTCGGGAACTGATAATGCTTCAATTACTCTCAATGCTACAACTAATAACTTAAATGGCAATATTACCACCCAATCTCAAGATATCACAATTAATGGCAATGCCATAGTTGGAAATAACGTCTTATTGGGAACTGGCAATTTGGCTGGTGGCAATATTCTGTTTAATAATAACATTAACGGGAGCGGCAATCTCACCTTAGAAACAGGTACTGGAAAAATTGAAGTTAAAGGTTCGATCGGCGACGCGACAGTATTAGGAAATCTCACCGTCAATAGTGCTGGTACAACTACATTTAATGCTGCCGCGGCTACCAGTTTCACCACTAATGTTGGCGGCAAAACTGAACTAAATGGCAATGTCACTACAACTGGCGCTCAAACCTACGGAGATGCAGTGACAATTGCCAACAATCCGATTCTCTCCGGCAGCGACATTACTTTCAATAATACTGTAGACGGCACCAGCGATTTGACGGCGAAGGCGATTAGCGGTAATGTGACATTCAACGGTGCAGTTGGTGGTGCAAGTGCGATCGGCAATTTAACAGCTAACTCTACAAGCACAACTGCATTTAATCAAACAGTCAATGCCGCGAGTTTGACTACAGATATTGGCGGCAAAACTGAACTAAATGGCAATGTGACAACCACTGGACCTCAAACCTACGGAGATGCAGTGACAATTGCCAACAATCCGATTCTCTCCGGCAGCGACATTACTTTCAACGATACTGTTAACGGCAGCAGCGATTTGACTGTGAAGGCGGCTAGCGGTAATATTACCTTCACAAGTGCGATCGGCGAAACAACTCCTCTCACAAATTTAACTGCCAACAGCAAGATTTCTTTAGGCGGCAATGTTACTACAACAGGCAGTCAAACTTATGCCGATTCTGTCACTGTTGCCAAAAACTCGGTTCTTTCAGGCAGCGACATTACTTTCAACAAGACAGTTGACGTAGCTGGCAATCTCGGTATTGCGGCTGATAATGTTAATCTCAAAGGAACTGTAACAACCACCAATGACGGCACGCTCACAATTGCCAATCAGGTAAATCTGAATATTGAGAAAAACTTGAATTTAGACGGTGCATTTATTCAAAATGGCGGGGGAACTGTTGCGGTTAGCGGAAATATCGCCACAACTAATGATAACATTACTTTTAGCGGGCCTGTGACATTAAAAGCTCCTGTAAATTTTACACTCGGAGATGCAACTATTGCTTTCGGTTCGAGTTTATCGGCAGGTAGTAACCCGCTGAATTTAACGGCAGGTGAAATTGATTTTTCCGGGAATGTTTCTGGTACTGGCGCGTTAACGCTGCAACCCGCAACAGCCGGACAAAATATTGTTGTTGGCGGAACTGATAACAATACTAGCGCTTTAGATTTGACTGCATCGGAAATTAGTTTAATTCAAAATGGATTTAGCTCGATCGCGATCGGGCGATCGGATAGCAGTGCCAATATTAGTGTTCCCTATAATCTTACATTTTTAGATCCCGTAAATATCCAAGGGGGAACTGGTACGATCGCACTTGATGGAACTATCACCGGACTTGACAACAGCAGTGTTGCTCTCCAAGGTTCAACAATTAATTTGAACTATGGCATCAATACAACTAATAATATAGATTTGACTGGCAACATTCAACTGGGAAACCAGGTTGAAATCAAAAGCAGCGTTGGTAGCATTAATATAAAAGGGGCGATCGACGGCGGTCATTTGTTGGGCTTAGATGCCGCGAATGGTAATGTGCTGCTGCAAGGAAATATCGGTGAAACAACGCCATTATCTGTTTTGAACGTTACTGCATCGAATGCGGAATTTATCGGCAATATTAAAAGCAATTCTGGTTTTAATGTTACGGCTTTAACTACTAAATTAGGCGGTAATGTTACGACGAATAACGGCAACATTAATATTAGCAATGCTTTGGTTTTGACAAAGGATGCGGTATTTAGTACCGCAGGGGGAAATATTGCTTTGGGTGCGATCGACAGTATTGATGCGGCCCGCAACTTAACTCTAGCCTCCGGTAGCGGCAGCATCACTTTCAACGGTGCGGTGGGGGCCACGAGCAAGTTAGGAAATCTTGCGATCGACAATGCTGGCAATGTGACAGGAAACTCGACAATTAACGCGCAACAATTGACAGCACCAAACACGGAAAAAGTCAATTTATCGGGAGATGTCACCGCAGGCAAAGTCGATATTACTGCCAAGGGCGATATAATCGTTAAAAATATTACTACTAATGGCGGAGAAATTATATTTACAAGCGGTAACAATTTCACAGCCGGTAATTTGAATACATCGGGAAACAGTGGCGGCAACATAACTGTTAAGGCGATAACTTCAATTACGGCGGGACAAATTAACTCTAGCGGTATAGTCGGAAATGCCGGTAATGTGTTCTTAGATCCGATCGGCGATATTCAAGTAGAGTTTATCAATGCCCAAGGCGGCACTGGCGGCACCGGCGGCGATGTCACAGCAATAACAGGCAATTTTTTCCGCGCTACGGGTGCTTTTTCAACCCCACTTTCCCCGACGGGATTTGCTAGCATTTCTACTGCTGGCGGCACAGGTAGCGGAAATATCGCAATTACACACGCTGGGGGAGATGGAGGGACGCCGATTCAACCGTTTGTGGTGGGGGATGCTGCTAGCAACGGTACGGCGGGTGCAATTACAACGGGACAATCTAGCATTACATCGCAGTCGTTTCCTCGTTCTAGTAGTGTTGGTAATATTGCATTTTCAACTGATGACGCGATCGACCCGACGCCAACGGTTCCGCCAACAATTCCGCCAACAATTCCGCCAACAATTCCGCCAACAATTCCGCCAACAATTCCGCCAACAATTCCGCCAACAACGGAAACCGTTCCGCCAACGGTTCCGCCAACAATTCCGCCAACAATTCCGCCAACAACGGAAACCGTTCCGCCAACAATTCCGCCAACAATTCCGCCAACAACGGAAACCGTTCCGCCAACAATTCCGCCAACGGTTCCGCCAACAATTCCGCCAACGGTTCCGCCAACAATTCCGCCAACAATTCCGCCAACGGTTCCGCCAACGGTTCCGCCAACGGTTCCGCCAACAATTCCGCCAACGGTTCCGCCAACAATTCCGCCGACAATTCCGCTGACAACGGGAACAAATCAGCAGGTAACGGAAACAATTCAGCAGGAAAATCAGCAAGTAACGGTCATCAATCAGCCGACAATTCAGCAGGAAAATCAGCAAGTAACGGTCATCAATCAGCCGACAATTCAGCAGGAAAATCAGCAGGTAACGGTTCTCAATCAGGCGACAATTCAGCAGGAAAATCAGCAGGTAACGTCAGCCCTAGAATCTGTACAAGAGTCCTTAAAGCCGATCGCACCTGTGACAACACCAGGATCGCCCACAGCAGCAGCCCCATCCGCATCGAAACCAGAATCCTCAACCGTTGATTCAGAAGACTTTCAAGGTCGCAGAATTCCACCGCTAGAGAATCCTGGCGGTGTAGCAAATCGAGTTTTAACCATCGATCGAAGTATCACCAGTAAATTACCCCCCGGCATCGTAGAACCACCCTCACCAGGATCAAAACAACCGCAAACAGTCAACCCTACTTCTAATTTAGTTCTGGGATATGTTCCGCCTCCCGATCGACTTTTTGAAGGTAACGACATACAGGAAACACTCTGGGGAATCGAAGAAATCAGGAATCAAGAATTTGGAGAATACCTGGGGGTAAAAGCCAACCTCCCAGACCAAAAAGTCATGATTGCGACCTTCCAAGAAACTTTAAAAAATATCGAACAGCAAACCGGCAAGCGGTCTGGTATTATCTACATAGTCTCGCGAGAAGATCGACTGGAACTAATTTTAGTTCCTCCCGTGGGGCGGCCGATTCACTACAGCGTTCCCGAAGCCAACAGAGCAGCTCTTTTCCCCACAGTCAAGGAGTTCCGCGATGAAATCACAAATCCCGCAAAACGCGCTACTAGCACTTATCTAGCCGCCGCCCAGCAACTATATAAATGGGCGATCGCACCCCTAGAAAAAGACTTACAAAACTTAGGAATTCAGACTTTATTACTGTCAGTCGATCCGGGATTGCGGAGCCTGCCCTTTGCCGCTTTGCACGACGGTAAAGGCTTCTTGATTGAAAAATACAGTTTTAGTCTAATTCCGAGTTTCAGCTTGACTAATAGCGATTATAAAGCAGTTAGAGACGCCACAGTGCTAGCAATGGGGCGGTCAGAATTTGTTGACCAACAGCCCTTGCCCAGTGTGCCGATCGAATTGCAGGCGATTTCGGCTCAGTGGCGCGGGCCATCTTTCCTCAATTCCACTTTCACTATAGATAATCTCAACTCGGAACACGCCAAGGGAGGATTTCGGATCGTTCACCTAGCAACTCACGCTGAATTCAAACCGGGAAAACCGAGCAATTCATACATTCAACTGTGGAATTCCCAATTGCTGCTCGATCGAATGGAGAGTTTAAATTGGCGCAATCCGCAAGTAGACTTGTTAGTATTAAGTGCTTGTAGAACTGCTTTGGGCGATGGGGAAGCAGAGTTAGGTTTTGGAGGTTTAGCAGTAAAATCCGGCGCAAAATCTGCTTTAGGGAGTTTGTGGTATGTTGACGATGGAGCCACTTTGGGGCTGATGAGCGAATTTTACCACCAGTTGCGAGGAGCCACAACTAAGGCAGAAACTCTGCAACTTGCTCAACAGGCGATGATTGCTCGTAAAGTTCGGCTCGAAAACGGGCAGTTAGTTACAACAGCGGGCAACTTGAATTTACCGACTAACCTACAACAAGAAAACCAAGATTTTTCTCATCCTTACTACTGGAGCAGTTTCACTCTAATTGGAAGTCCTTGGTAAGCTGCCATACTTTAGCTCGTGTTGGGTAAAATTAACCATTCTAGGTCATTGGTAACAAGTTAGAAGGGAGTAGATTTTGTCAATACCTCTTGGGATAGAAATATTATGGAATAATAATGATA
>NZ_JAUBSF010000102.1:0-23072 GCF_036704615.1 Microcoleus sp. K4-B3 | reverse complement strand
GGGCATCGGGCATCGGGCATCGGGCATCGGGCATCGGGCATCGGGCATCGGGCATCGGGCATCGGGCATCGGGCATTTAATATAATTGAGTTTTTGAGGTAATTATGGGAAGACCTGATTTTGAGGAATTAGAGATTTATAAGTTGGCGGAAAGTTTGGCGAATCAGATTTGGGAAATTGTTAAAAAATGGGATTACTTCACCAAAGATACGATGGGCAAACAGATCGTTCGGTCTGCTGATAGTGTCTGTGCTAATATTGCTGAAGGAAGAGGTCGTTATAATGACCAAGATAATCGGCGTTTTGTAAAAATTGCGAGAGGCTCTTTGTACGAAACAGTAAGCTGGTTAAGATTAGCCTATGCTAGACAACTTATCACAAGCGAAGAAGTAAGCAAATTTAAACCAATTGTCGATAAATTACTACCAAAACTTAACGCTTATTTGAGTTCAATAGGGCACAGGGAATAAATTACAAAAAAAGCCCCATTCCCATGCCCGATGCCCGATGCCCGATGCCCGATGCCCCATGCCCGATGCCCCATGCCAAATTCCCCATTCCCCATTCGCCATGATTAATTGTCAAATTCCTACAGGATTAATTGTTTCTTGTCAAGCACCTACTGATTCGCCGCTGCACGATCCGATCGTAATTGCGGCAATGGCTCGAACCGCGGTCAATCGAGGAGCGGCGGGCGTGCGCATTGACACTCCGGCTCACATTGCGGCGGTGCGAAAACAGGTATCCGCTCCCATAATTGGGATTTGGAAGCAGCAATTGCCGGGATGCGAGATTTACATTACTCCTCGCTTTGAAGACGCGCGGGCGATCGCCGTTTCAGGAGCCGATATTATCGCCATTGACGCTACTCTGAGAAACCGTCCTGCTGGTGGCGAAGACTTAAAGACATTAATCGCACAAATACACAGCGAACTGGGTAAATTAGTGATGGCGGATGTAGATACAATAGAAGCTGCGATCGCGGCTGCCCAAGCTGGCGCAGATACTGTAGCAACTACTCTTTTTGGCTACACTCCCCAGACGAAAAATTTCTCGCCGCCCGGATTTGATTTGCTGGCGGAAATGGTAGAAAAGCTTAAGGTTCCCGTTATCTGCGAAGGCGGGATCGCTGGGCCGGAAATGGCAAAAAAAGCATTGGACTTAGGAGCGGTGGCAGTTGTTGTCGGCACAGATATTACTGGGATTGATATTAAGGTGACAGCCTATAAGTCGGTGATTGGAAAGTAAGAAGGAAGTTCGGCAACGGATGTAACGGATAGAAGGAAGTTCGGCAACGGATGTAACGGATAGAAGGAAGAAGGGAGAATAAATATTCGGCGATTGAAATCGCTTTTAGGCAAACGAAAGGCGCAAGGTAAGGGTGGGAAATATCGGGCGATTTCAATCGCCCTTTTTCTGGGGAAGTTGCTAAATCAGTGCGCCGTTGATAAAGCTGCTAACTACAGCCAAGGCGAGCGCCCCCAGTACCGCGCTCCAAAGACCCATCCGCAAGCTAAATCCTTCCACTAACTTCGCAGCCGAGGCAAAAACAATCACGTTCATTACAAAAGCAAACGCGCCGGAAAGCAATCCCAGCGTCAGCAGGTTCGGTACGAAAAAAACTGCTTTTAGAATGGGCAAAATTAAAACATTCAAAATTCCCAAAACCGCAGCGGAAATTACTGCTTTCGGTGTGCTGTCAATTTCTACGCCGATCGGCAGTTGAGAAATTAGCAACAAGCTGCTGCCCGTCACCAGCCAAGCAATCAAAAAATCGATCGGTTCCACAGCGCTTCTACCTCCTTAACAGTTGAATTGTCAAAAAAACCTGATATTTAAGCTCTACCTTAATCAAAAAAACCCGCTGATACGTCTGCCAATCGGCAGAATTTATGTCTGTCACTAAAGAGTTAGAAGTTATCATGGCTGTATCCTCCGCAAAATAATCCGGATGGGAACCTTATCAACCTGTTAGTTGAATAAAAAGAGCAGATTAATTAATATGGCTGGCGATTTTTCTTTTAACTCTCAAGTCCGATTCGACAAAAAAGGCTTAAACAATCCTGCACGGCAAGGCAGCCGATCGTTCCAAGCTATGATTTTTATGCTGCTAGTCACTACCTTGGTGACGCTGCCGACATTTCGTCTAGCCGAACTGCAACTGGTACAGGGAGCCTACAATCGACAGCGCGCGGAAAATAACCGCATTCGCCCTGTGTCAGTCGCAGCGAATCGCGGTCAAATTTTAGACCGCAACGGCAAAATATTTGCGGCCAACCGCGTATCTCGATCGGTCTATTTGTGGCCAAAAGAGCGATCGGCTAAGGAGTGGCAAGAGATCGCCACTACACTGGGTCCGATCGTCAAACTTCCCGCAGCCGAAATTGTCAAAAAAATCGATGGAGTTGGCTACAGATCGGCCCTGCCAGTGCGAATTAGTAAGGATATCGATGTCGGTACTTTCGTCGCTTTGGGAGAACAAAGTAATGCTTTGCGGGGAGTTGAAATTCGCGTAGAATCGAGCCGAGACAATCCCAACCAGCAATTAGCAGCTCACCTTTTGGGATACGTCGGCGAAGCTAGTTTAGATCAATTAAAAGCTAATCCTGCATATCCGATGGGAATGATCGTCGGTCAGATGGGAGTGGAAAAATTAGTTAATTCAACTTTAGAAGGCGTTTGGGGAAACCGTTTAATTGAGGTAAATGCTAAGGGCGAAGAAATCCAAGATTTAGGTGTAAAAGAGCCTATTCCCGGCAAACCGGTGCAGCTAACTTTAGATTTAGATATGCAAAAAACTGCGGAAAAAGCTTTGGGCGATCGCCTCGGTGCTGTTGTGGCGATCGACGTGAAAACCGGAGCTCTTTTAACAATGGCTAGTTGGCCGACCTTTGATCCCAATATTTTCACTCGCAAGGTAACTCAAAAAGAATGGGATCGGCTGCAAGGACCAGACAAACCATTTTTAAATCGGGCCGTTCAAGGCTATCCAGTCGGCAGCACTTTTAAGATTGTAACTTCTGTAGCCGGGATGGAGTCGGGCAAGTTTTCTCCTGACTCGACATTGGGAACTTCTTCTTCAATTTCGATCGGCGGAATTACCTTTAACGAACACAGCGCCGGTTACGGCGTTATCGGTTTCCGCGATGCTTTAGCCTACAGCAGCAATACGTTTTTCTATCAAGTAGGTATGGCTGCTGGGCCGGAAGAAATGGCGAAATGGGCTAAAAAAATGGGCATTGGCGGTACTATTAATTTAGATCTTTTGGGGATAGACGGCGCCAATCACGGTCAAGTTCCGATCCCAGCAGAGAAACAGAAAATGTATGGGGAAGATTGGTATGTTGGCGATACGGTAACAATGGCGATCGGTCAAGGTTTGGTACTTTGTACTCCCTTAGAATTGGCAGTGATGGTGTCAACTATTGCCAATGGCGGTTGGCGAGTGCAGCCGCATTTGTTAGCTTCTCAAACCAATACGCCTGTTACTAAAAAAATTTCCACAGGTATTAAGCCTGCAACTTTAAACGTCATTAAACAGGGATTGATTGACGTGGTGAAAAAAGGTACAGGCCGCGCCATGAATGACGGTACTATTCCTTTAAGTGCTGGCAAAACTGGGACTGTGGAAATGCCCGGTCATCCTGACAATTCTATGTATGTGGGTTTTGCTCCTGCGGACAAACCGGAAGTTGCGATCGCAGTTATAGTTGAAGGCGGCGGATTTGGTGCTGTCTCGGCGGCACCAATTGCTCAAGAGGTATTTAGAACCTATTTTCAAAAGCAGGGTTTTAAACCTACTAATAAGCCTCTATAGTGATTAGTTAATTGTTGACTGTTGGCTGTTGACTGTTCTCATTTTGTCCCATACTTCGATCGCACTATTCTTGATATCTTGGAAAAGTGCGATCGATCAAAAGTTTTCCCCTACCAATCGTCTCACTTCCACGGTCGATAAATTCATCATTTGTGCCACCTGTTCCAGACTCATTCCAGAATTTAAGAGTTGAGTTACGAGGGGGGAAACGGCATTGTCGTGTCCGGCTATTGGGATGCCCACGAAAGATAATTTGTATAAAATTGATAATTGTAGCAAGACTTTTCAAGATTGGCATAATACAAGCAGAGGCGCGATCGCTCCTGCGTGAATAAAGTATGATGGATAGTTTAAACATAAAAGACCTTTACTAGGATAGTTATGGACGCTGAAGAATTGCTCAGACGCTATGCCGATGGCGAGAGAGATTTCTCGGAAATTAGCTTAGTCGATGCCAATCTAGCAAACATGAACTTGAGTGGCATCGAGCTCAGTGGTGCTGATTTGAGGGGTGCTAATTTGAGAGAAACCAATCTCAGCGGAGCCGCTCTAGCTCAAGCTAACCTGAGCACTGCTAATCTCAGTCGCGCTAACTTAAGTAATGCTTGCTTAGAAGAAGCTGACCTCAGTGATGCTGACTTACAACTGGTTGACTTGGAAGGTGCTAATCTTAGCCGCGCTAATTTGTGGGGAGCTGATTTAAGTGATGTTCAGTTGATTGATGCTAATTGTACTTCGGCAAATTTTAGCCTGACATTCTTGGTTGACGCGAATACTGAAGGTGCTAACTTTCAGGGAGCGCAAATAGATACCGCTATTTTCCAAATGCAAGAGATGCTGTTTACAGATATCATCAATCGTTATGCGGCTGGGGAAAGAAATTTCAGCGGCTTGATGGTAGAGAGTCCCAATTGCAGCCGGGAACGCAGGTCTTGGGAACTCGGACAATTAAAAGGATTGGATTTGAGCGGTATTATTTTGCGTAATAGTAGTATCCAAGAGCTCGGACCCTACATGAATGGAGTGATTTTGCGAGGAGCTGACTTGACTAGGGTTGATTTCGATCAAAGCAATTTTGAAGGAGCAGATTTGAGCAATGCTATTTTGCGAGAAACCCGTATCTTCCAATCAGTTTTTGCCCATGCCAATTTGAGCGGAGCTGACTTGACAGGAGCTGGGTTCGCTGAGGGGAGTTTTTATTATACCGATTTCAGTAGAGCCAAATTCAATAAGGCAGGAATCAGCGATTTAGGTTTTATTTGCAATAATTTGACTGAGGCAACCTTCAAGGGAGCTACGTTAAAAAGTGTTCGGTTTGGAAACGTCAAGTTGACTAGAACTGACTTCCGTGAAGCCGATTTTGGTGTGAAAGATAGTGTTTTCGGGGGCGACTTCCGAGATTGCTATTTTGAGGAAACCCTGATGCCCGATGGCAGCGTGCGGAACAATAGCTAAAGTAAATAGACTTCTCCTCAAACGTGAGTTCGACGGTCAATCCGACGGGAATTGCGATTTCAACAAAGTCTATTTCAGCCAGCAGGTGAGCTATTGTGGAAGAACCTTCTGCACTTTCTTGAGCTGTAGGGTGCATCGCCACCCTTAAATTTTAAATAATATCCACAATCTTTGAGCGACGCACCTTACCTGAAGCGTGAGCGTAAACAAACCAAAAACTCATAATTGTTGCAAGAGTTTGGAGGATTGGTATAAGTATTTGCTGTTTTTCAAAGATTGAGCTATTTTAGTAGTATCAACATTTTTATTCTCAACAGATTATAGAAATAAAGTCATGACCGAAGAAGAAGAAGCAGAATGGATGAGAATATGCAACAGTAGAAAACAGTTGTGGTTGGAAGAATTGCTGAGGCGCTATGAGGCAGGGGATAGAGACTTTTCTCTGATTCAAGTCAAATTAACGCACGAGCAGTCTAAGGAGCGCTACTTAAGTGGAGTGAACTTGAGTGGAGCTAACTTCAAGGAAAGTGACTTGGAAGCCCTGGTTTTTTACGGACAAGGAATCAATTTTAGTGGCTCAGATTTGAGCGACCTCGACTTGGCCTACGCGCATTTTGAAAATGCGGATTTGAGTGGGGCTAATCTGAGCGGAGCTTGTCTGTGGCGAGCTAACTTTGGCAGAGCGGATTTGACAGGGGCGAATTTGACTCAAACTGATTTGCAGGAGACTAAGTTTTACGACGCGAATTTGAGTAGAGCAAATTTAAGTGGAGCCGAGATGATTGAGACAAGTTTTGGTGATGCTAACTTAACCGATAGTGATTTTAGGAATGCTAAGTTTAAAGATAGAGTTCGTTTTTATCGGGCTGACTTGACGAGAACTAACTTTTTTGGAACCGAGTTGGATCTGGATGAAATTAGAAGTCACAAATCTGAAATGGCTATTTTTACAGATGCTCACTTTAAAGATACTATCATGCCCGATGGCACTATTTGGAACACTGAAGACTAATTCGTAGCTACTATAGCACGTCTAAATGAGTTGTATAATCTTTGTAAGGGTAATCCCCCCTGAAGAACCCCGTGATTGTCAGGGCAGGCACTCTTGGCATCGCCCCTACATATCTATACAAATGATTTAGACGCGCTATATCAACTAATTACCCACCCTCAGCAAAAGAGGAAGTTAGTTTAACCAGGTTTTTGGGGAAGAAGGGATATGATTGTTTTCATTTGTGCCTTGCTGTTAGGATCTTTAATCTGAGAAAGAAAGTCATATCTAAATGAGTCACCAGATTTTTCTAAATCTGCATTAAGTCTTTCTTCTAGCTTGCCAATGGGAATTAAACGCTCTTCCCAGCCCAAGGTATTATTTTTGACGATAATATTTCCCTTGGCATCTTTTGTCGTGTAATCTAGGCTCTTCTGAATTTCATAGGAATTGTTCGGCATCCAAAAAGCAAAGTAATAATCTGGCTTGTCAGATGTTGAATTTGGCTTGAATCCCAGCACAACTTTCCAGAGAGCACTAGGAACTGTTATCGTTCGAGTGCCGTCCGCTGTTTTGAAATTTTTAAAAGAATTGGGATTATCCTTAAGTGGAGCTTCCACAACTCTTCCTCTTTCATTTAAAACTGTCACAGTAGGAGGAGTAGAATATTTTGTTAACTCTCCACCACCAGCACCGTACACACCAGAAGAGATATAGAACTTATAAGGTGTTGGCTGTCCTTGTTCATTTTTAAGACGCGCCAGATCCTGTAGTCTCTTTTCCAAACCGCGCCAAGCACCTTCATTTCCCTTGGCATCTTGAGGAACAATATTCGTAGTTAAGAAACTAGCATACATATCCTTTGTGCTTCTATTTCGGTCGTTAGAAGCACTCATGTGTCCCCGTACTGGCCAGAAGATAGCTGGCTTTTCAAGATTAAATAAGTCATACTCGCCCTTCTTCTCATAGTTAATTTGACTATCGAAGTTATAGTCTTTATGAGCAACCGGGTAAAAGGAACTATTTAAATCGGGGTCTACCGCAAACTCACGAGGTCTGTCTTTACTTGGAATATTTCCTGGCCATGAGCCATCCAGAACCCAACTAACCCAGTTAGGTGTATTTTTTTTACCATTATAGGAAATAGTGTACTGTGGCTTCTCTATCAAATAGTTATTTTGATAGGTATTATTAGTCAGTAGGTCAGTTCTTGCTGTAGTTGGATTGCTAAACCTCAGCGACTCGCTTTGGAAAAAGACATTATCTAGATAGACCGGAATAGATGCTTTTATATCGAGCTTGAATTCAACAGTTGCTGGCTGACCGCGCAGTCTTTCTGGTACGTCAACAGAGAAAGATTCAAAGCCTTTTATCCCGTAATCTACTTTGTATTTATCTGTTAGGTAACTAGCAGGAGCTTTATTACTGTCCGTTTTATTTTCAGCTTTTTGAAGAGTTATTATTTGAGAAAACTCTTCAATTGATGGATCTAATGGTCGAATAGTCACATCAAGCGTCCCTTTAGATTTGGCATTAGAGCTATTGGCAATCTTTGGTGCGTGCAGATCGAATCGAAGAGCACCCCAATCGGGTACAACAAACCGATTGTGAACAATTTCCTTCACCCCGCTGCTTTCTAACTTAAAGGCATAGTTTGGTTCGCTGTTCCCTTGGATAGATTTTACGTCCTCCAAACTTTGAACCAAATCAATATTTGGATCGGATTGACCGTTGTGGAACGACCACCCAGGTAGACCCTTAGACAAAGGAGTCCGAGTCACTCCCTTCGGATCGAAAACAGCATCAAAATTCCCCTTAAACAAAGTAGGAACCGCCGCGTCTCCTCGCATCCTGGCATCATAAGTATTGTCAAAATCTAGCGGGATACGCTCTACATTCGTTTGAGGGCGCGAACTGTAACCACCGCCCATAGCTGAATAAAACCAGCCCGTACCAATTCCCTCCCAAGGAGCAGCATCAACACCGTGTTGGAATTTGCTTTCCGGCGTATACCAAGGGCTAACCCGAGCCGGGCCTGTCAAAACACTATTGCTAAATGAAAAGTCTTTATCGAACAACCGTTCCCGATACCCATCACCTCGCCGACGAAATACAGGATTAACTTCTAAGTTTTCATTGGACGGAAAATTACTTTGAACCAAGTCGGATGTTCCTCCGTACCAACTCACAACACGTCCGTGTACATCTCCCGGTCTAATCAGAGGATCTGTCGTAAACCCAGCACGGCTGTTATTGTAACCTGGGTTATTTTTATTAGTTCCCAAGAAAACCGACAAATCCGGTTCTCCTAACAGCTTACCATTAGGATCGGGATTTTCTGACCTCCAACCTTCTCGCGGAAACTTAAGTCCTGGGGCTGTTCCCTTCTCAGTAGACGGTAGATTCGGAATATCGCGACCGGCTGGCGTAAATGTACTGCCCGATAAAGTCGGGACTGTCTGATAGTAATTGTCCGCAAAAGTAACATTTTTCCACACCTGAACTTTCGGTTCGCGGAAATCGCCGAAATTATCTGTCACCACATTTAGCGACGGTTGGTTGAAATCATGGGGGTCTAAAGTTGTCATCTGAAGGTCGCGAGTACCAGAGTTGGGTTTGCCGCCAGCATCAGGAAAATAAGTACCCAAACGCTGAATAATTTCGCTATTGACAACAGTACCCCGACTGAAACCAACAAAGTGCAGCGGCGAATTGAAAACTGCACCTTGTTTAGCCGTGCTAGTCTCATCCTTCAGCACTCCATCCAACTGCACTAGAGAAGTAAAGAAAGCATCGGCAGCCGCTTCTGTGAAGCCTGAATCAGGAACTGCCGACTCATTATTTTCTGACCAGTTATTCAGCAGGACTAACGGTTGTTTTTTGGCAAGGTATGGAGCTATATAACTTTCCAATTTAGTGAGATAGTTCGGGTCGTCTTTCGGACTCAAACCTGGTTGGAAGTCTGGGGAAACTGCACCATATTTGTTGACAGGAACCCAGTAACCTGTAGGCAAGTCGTACTTCATTATCAAACCGCCGCCGTCGATACCTGCATTGGCAATGCTATTACCCATTTGGTAAAACTCTGGAGGAATTCCCGGCTCATTAAAAAATGGAGGTTTAAAGCCGTGGGTCAGCACGGTGACGCTGCTGAAGGTATCGTCACCGTTGAGGGCTGGCGGTAGCGGCGTCCAGAAATTACCAAACTCCTCGTTGCGTTTTCCTTCTTTATTCCAAGCTTCAACTGCCCAATTATACTCCTGACCCGCAGTCAGTTTGAGACTGGCAGGAAGCGTAAAACTGGTATTGGTTCCCTGAGTAAATGTTTTACCGCCATCGAAAGTCCACTTGCCGATATTGGTGCTATCTTTCTGCCAAGTCGCAGTTAAAATCCGGTTGGGGTTGAAATCGTTTTCTTGACCGTGGTAAGAAGATGTACTCCAAGGTTTTGTCAGTAAATCTAACTGCTGCGGTTTGCTCAATCCTTGGTCGGAGAGAAATTTGTTACCGTTAGGGTCGGGTAAATCAACTACTTTATCCCACGGCAACAGTCCCTCACCTTCGTCAAACACGCTGACGAAGAGATTAACCTCTTCAATGTCCTGAGTAGGTAGATTGTCAAAAGTCCATTGGAACTTTGGGTTAAGGGGATTTTCTGAAGTCTCGCTAGTACCTATCGGCTCTTTCAAATCCAGCCAATCCAGCGGTGTCGCCGCCAAACCGCGAGGGTTAGTTACAGAAACGGGAGCTTTCTTACTTCCCGGCGGCACGCCGTAAGTATATTGGTTATTCGCATCGGTCAGAATCTGAAAATCAGCAGCAATACTAACTGCCGGATTAATATTGTCAATTGGAATCGCCGACAAGTCAGCAACCGTAGCATTTCGTGCCGTAGCGCTGTCAAACAACGGCAGCCCGACACCCCGACCTTTGGCATCTACTTGGAATTGACCGGGGTTGGTCAATGTTTTGACAAATTCCTCCACATCAAAAACATAAACTTTGCCGCCAGCACCGCTTAAATTCGGATAGGAAGCGTAAAGGAATTTGCTATCACTTGAAAGCGCTAAATCTGTAGCGAATCCATCTGGAATTGGTCTAGTTCCCGCCATTAATTGCGGATTTGTTAGCGGGTCTTTAATAATGCCGATGTTGCTGCCGGCTCGCGGGTCTCCATCTACGCTGGGTAGTTCTTGACCGAAGAATTTCGTGTCGGAATTGCGGCCGACAACAAAGGCATAACTGGCATCCGGCAGTACCGTTACCGCGACTCCCTCATTTACATCAAAATAATCGTTAACAGAACCCAGCCCTAAATTTGTATATCGGGTGGTAGCAGCAAAACTTACCGGGTCATTATTAGTAATATCCAGTACCCCAAATCCTTTGCTATCTTTCCCACTGTTTGTAAAGGTCATGGCTAAGGGATTGACGGTGCTTGCTATTCCTTCTACTCCTTCATCGGCTGTGATACTTCCGATTAATTGATTCCACTTTTTGGGGTTTTGACTGGGGTCGCTGGGTCGGTCTTTGGGGTCGATGTTAACAACATAAATTTTGCTATTCGAGCCGTTTGGTGCAGTAACAAACAGCTTTTTGCCGTCGCTGCTAATGGCTATTTGTCGCAAACCGTTCGGGGCTGTACCGACTGGGATGGTTTGGGTGACTTGGTGATAGGTTGACGAAAACGGGTTGATATCGAGAACGTAGATGGAGTTGCTGCCGATTTTTCCGTCTGCGATGTAAGCGTATTGGTCGCGGGGGTCTATGACTATCGATCGACCTTCTGCACCGCTGGGCAAATTTATCGGGTTAATACCAGCGGTATTCGGCTGAGTGTCTACCTGTTGCCTGGTCATCGGATCGACTAAAGCAATGCGCCCAGAACGATCCATCGCTACATAAGCACGGCTGCCGTCACTGGTTACAGTTAGTTCTCGCGGTCGATCGAGTATATCATCCGTGCCTACAGAAACGCTGGCAATCGACAAGTCGCTGCTATTAGTAGCTGTGACGACTGATTCGGGATTTGCACCGTTAATAATTGCGATTTTATCTGTTGTCCACTGCGCGGCAAAGATGTATTCTGTATTGTTTTCTATTCGGTAAGGACTGCTATCGTATTTAACTTCTTTGGCTGGTTCTGAGGGATTTGGGCTAACTTTTTCGTTTTGCTTGCGGCTGATGACGATGCGGGATTCACCTAACGGTAAGGTGTTGGGAACTTGAACGGCGATTTCAAATTGATTGTTTGCCAATTTGCGACTTTTGTCTGTCAAAACTGTTCCTTCGTAAGCTTGTCTGCCTACGAAAATTTTAACGGTTAAGTCGCTGAATCGGCTGCCTGCGGGGTCGCCAAAATTGTCAACTAATAGATTAGTACCCGTGATGAAGAGAACGGGTTGATTGTTGGGAAAAGATTGATTGTTGCTGTCTGTAAACTTAAGTTCGGCACTTTGGATGATGGGAGGTGCTTTGGGATTAGAAGCTGTTGGTGCGAGTTGGGATGCGCGTCTTTCGCCGATTAAAGCATCTTTGTCGTAATAGTCGATCGCCCTTTCGCCTATAATTTCCCCAGTCAGAGCATCCAGTTCGCTATTTTTTGCGGGGGGGGGTAAAATCTGTGTTGGGGAAGCTCTGACTAAAACTGAGGGAGTTGGAAAAGCTGGCGATGTCTTCAGCGCTATTGTTGTCAGCGGCCCGAAGTGGAGCGAGTGTTTGTTCTGAGATGTTGCTGGCGTAAGCTTGACTATTGAGTAAGTTTTTGGTATCAATCTCGAATTCTGGGGCGAGCCAATTCTGAAACGGATCTTGAGAGTTAAAGGGTGAATCTTTAAAAGGTTTCATGTTTAATTTCCGTAGATGCGAGTGAGCTGTTTGCTTGTGATAGTTTCAAACTAACTAATTGATGCGCTTTACCCTTCATTCAAGAAGAATGTGTGGATTCGGACTTAATCAAGTTTTTAGTGCGTGATTTTTATTGAGCTGCCAAGCTTTTATTAAGAATAATGTTCCCGTATTTGCGGCAGCAAGTCAATCACGGGAATTACTGATATTTTCCGTCGGGTACTGGAAAACTGGCAGTGTCCGCAACAACTTAATAGCAGAGCATATGTGAAGGTTGCTGCGCTAGTTAGTTTGTTTGACTGATAAATTGTGATTGAATTGTTAAAATTTTACAGATTCTTTATCAAAGCAATGTACGTTACTCAGCAAAAATACTTAGATTGTTGTAGGCTCGCATTTCAAGCCTACTCAAATTTACTGCCTGGAAATTACGGAACAACGGGAGCATCTCTGTTTGGCTTTTATAGTGCGAAATATTCAATAGTTCGCACTGTAAAAAAAATGCTTTTTGCAAAAATGAAATGCTCCCTGTTGGTCCCTTCTTCATAATATATAGCCTTTCTCAGTAACATGAGGTGCTCTCGATAAGCGGGCATAGGGCATAGGGCATAGGGCATAGGGCATAGGGCATACCTCACCAAGATTGAGAACTGCTATATGAAAGAATTGGCTGACACGTAAACATCAGAACGTTCTTGAAAGTAAAGCTTGACAGCTTCAACGCTATAAGTCATGTAATCGCGCGTGATGTCGCTTTCAGCCATCGGCTCTCCGTCGCTGCTGGGATATTCAATTTCTACAGGTTCGATTTGAGTTAAAATTGTCATTTTTCAATTTTCCTCAAAGTTAATTAATTTAATGGTAGCATTCTGTCGGATTTGGGAAAAGTTCGATATCCTCAAAAAAATCAACAGCAGTAAGGTGCGCACTGCGCACCCTACATAATTAGGTGCTGCGTCCTGGACTGTAAGGCTGGTCTGATGTTTTACAGATACAGACAATTTAAACCCTAATTAATCCCTCTCTCTAAAATAATCATTTCCGAACCAACAACTGGACTTCTAGCTATTAAATTTCCTTCCCTATTAGCAATTTCTAACTTACTAAAATCGAGTGAATTAGCCTCCTTCCACATCTTAGTTGCTAGTTGATTTTGCTCGATTTCGCTGAGTTTGTACCAATCTTCAGCGACTTTTACCGTCAAAATGCTGCTAGAAAAATTAGCTTGAACAGACTCCACTAAACCGCCGCCAAGTCGATTCTTAATTTCAGTAACTTGAGTTTGAATAGCAGCAATCAGAGACTGTTCCGGCGTCAGCGGCGGCGGTGGGATCATTTCTACTGGTTGCGGTTTTTCCGGGGTCACTAAATCGGGCAACTTGCTTTTGAATTTAGTAGATATTGGCGCTGACGGTGCGATCGCCTCTGGGGATTTCGGCGTTCCCGGCGCCACAAAATCGCCAAACGTTGGCGGCGACTGCTGCGCTGCTGGGAGAGGCACTTTTGCTAGTTTCTCCGGCGGTTTTGCCGAGAAACTGTTGAAAGTTAAACCCACTGCAACGATCAGAATTGCTGCTATGGCGGCGTTTAAAATTGGATCGGACAGCTTCTGGTTCGTAGATGGTGGCAGTAGCGATCGCACTAGCCGCACAATACTTTGCCAAAGTACACCGACTTTCTCTAAAAAACTCCCTTCCGGGCGTTGGGATACAGGCTTTTTCTCAACTTTTACAGCAACTTTTGGAGGCACGCTGTTAACTTCCGCAGCAACAGCCGGAGGAGTTGCTGTTGCTGAGTCAGAAGCGGTGGGTGCGATCGGCTTTTGGGGCTGCAACGGGGGTTCGGCTGCTAATTTTTTCTCTTTTTTTCCCAAATTCCCAATCGAGGCAATCAAAGCTTTGATTCTCTGATTTTTGGGAACCGCGCTGCTGGCATTTTGAGTTTTGCTGCCAGTGGGGGCAGACTTTGCAGCCGAATCAACCTGCGGTGTCGGAGATTGAGACGGTTCTGGAGTTGACTGGTTTAGTTGTTCTTCTGACATTTTCTCTGCCTTGGGGCGTTGCAAATATATCTAAACGAGATAAATTTTAGTTGAGCCGTCTCAGCCTTAATTTATCATTTAACTTAGTTGTAACCGAATCACAATGAGTATCAAACGCCGTCACTTTCTAATTTTAGGCAGTCTCAGCAGCTTAGGTTTTGCCGCAGTCTCGAAAATGATTCAGCTTCGGACTTCCTGGGGTACAGACGCCAACGCTGCTATGCCTTCTAACGTTGAGGGAGAAAGGGCGATCGTCCCATTGCCGGCCTCACCGCCTATTTTACGCTTTATTTCGGTGGCCGACACCGGTACCGGCGCTGAAGGTCAGTATGCTGTGGCTGAGGCGATGGCGCAATATCACCGGGAAAACCCTTTTAATGTTGCTGTTCTCGCCGGCGACAATATCTACAATAACGGCGAATTTGAAAAAATTAATGCTGTTTTCGAGCGGCCTTATCAGCCGTTATTGCAGCAAGGCGTAAAATTTTATGCTTGTTTGGGAAATCACGACATCCGCACTGCTAACGGCGACCCGCAAGTTAAATATGCGGGTTTTAATATGCAAGGTCGCTACTATACTTTTCGGCGCGATCCCGTACAGTTTTTTGCTTTAGATACCAATCGTAATGCAGACTGGAACAATCAGCTTGTTTGGCTGGAAAAAGAGTTGAGTCAGAGCACCGCACCTTGGAAAGTTGTGTTCGGCCACCACCCGATTTATTCTTCTGGCGTGTACGGAGTGAATCAACCTTTTATTAAGACTTTGACGCCTTTGTTTCAAAAGTACGGCGTGCAGCTTTATATCAACGGACACGAGCACAGTTACGAACGCACTCGATCGATTAACGGTACGACTTATTTAATTTGCGGTGCCGGCGGGGGCACTCGTCCGGTGGGGCGTTCTGAGTGGACGGAGTATTCTGCTAGCCGGCTGAGTTTTGCGACGTTTGATGTCTATAAAGACCGGATGTTTGTCAGTTCAATCGGTACTGACAAACGGGTTTTTGACAGGGGAGCGATCGAAGTGCGATCGGCTTAATTCAGATTGTTTTCCCAGACATATCAGATGAATAGATTTATGTCAAGGTGTTTTTGTCGCTATATTTAAGTGCGACTTACACCTTGAATTCAATATCACCATTGCCTCTTGACTTGAACTAAAATTCAACTTAGAATGTATAGTTATTTGATAGTAGCGTTAGAGGCATCTGAGTGAAAAGTGATACGTTAGTAAGAGGGAAAAATCCGTTAGTAAGACCTTTCTTGAAATGGGCAGGAGGTAAAAGACAATTATTGCCAGAAATTGTTAAGTATGTTCCCAAGCGGATAAGCAAACATACATACTATGAACCTTTCATAGGTGGAGGTGCACTCTTGTTTGAGTTACAACGCCCAAAAGCTGTTATCAATGATAGCAACACAGAACTGATTAACTGCTATAAAGTAATCAAAGACTCCTTAGATGAGCTGATGGAGGAATTAAGCAAGGATAAATATAGCAATAGCGAAACGTCTTATTATGAGATGAGAGACTTAGATCGTTCAATGAAAAAATATGCAAGTTTGTCGGAAGTGGAAAAAGCAGCACGAATCATTTATCTAAATAAAACCTGCTATAATGGGTTGTTTAGAGTGAATTCCCAAGGTCAGTTCAATGTTCCGTTTGGTAGGTATAAAAATCCCAATTTTTTAGATGACGCTGTTTTAAGAGCTGTGAACAAATACTTAAATAGCAATAATATCACGATGTTAAATCAGGATTTTGAAGAGGCTGTTAAAGATGCCAAGAGAGGAGATTTTGTTTATTTCGATCCTCCTTACGATCCTGTTTCGGAAACAGCTTCTTTTACTGGATATGATGTGAATGGCTTTAATAGAGACGAACAAGGACGACTAAAAAAAGTTTTTGACGAGCTCACTGTCAAAGGTTGCAAGGTGATGATGAGTAATTCTTGTACGGATTTTATTCTGGACTTGTACAAGGATTATAAAAATACAACCAAAATAGTTAGGGCAACGAGAAGTATAAACTCAAATGCCTTGAAAAGAGGTATGGTTGATGAAGTATTAGTTTTAAATTATGAAGCTCAGGATAAATAAATATGAGTAAAACTAAGAAGACTGCAAACGATAGAGCTTGGAAAACACTATTTGAAAGGCATAATATATTAGAAGAGGTAGCTGAAAAGGGTTTTTTTGAAATAGAATCGGCTCAAATTAATAAGGAAAGAGAAAGCAGGCTGATGGCAAAGTTCGATCACTTTGTCAATTTGCCAGATATATTTCGAGAAAATCATCTCTCAATCTTGCCAATCTCTCGCTCAAAATATATTATCGGTAAGTTTTATACACACTTGAAAGTTAAATATGATAGCGAAATTGAAGTGATTCCTTTTGAGTTTCCTCCCGGGATAGAGAGTATAGATTACACAAATTTATATTCTGAAAGTTCCGCCTTGCTCTGTGCATTTAATATCGGTATTATAGATGATTTATTCGGCGAAAAAACAGCTTATACTGTTTCTGGGAGAATGTCTACAGAGTCCTTTGATTTTAATATTATAAATTCCCTCACTAATAACCCCTATTCAATCAAGGTTAAAAATTCTCAGTGTGAGATAGATGCGGGATTTGAAAGTAACAACTATTTTGTCTTGATAGAAGCTAAGAACTATGCCATAGACGATTTTTTGATTAGACAACTTTACTATCCCTACAGATTGTGGTCAAAAAAAATGGCTAAAAAAGTGATTCCCGTATTGATGACATACTCTAACGACCTTTTTAGCTTTTTTATTTATGAATTTAGCAAGGATGAAGATTATAACTCTCTGAAACTGAGAGAACAAAAGAATTATACGATCGCTCCCGAAGAAATACAACGGAGTGATGTCGATCGGGTATTCAATAATATTAAAGTAATTGCAGAGCCAGATTTTTCATTGCCACAAGCTAATAAATTTGAGAGGATAGTAGATTTATTATCATTGTTATTAGAAAGAGATTTAACCACAGATGATATTACTGAAAACTATCAATTTGACCGCAGGCAAACTGGCTATTATACTAATGCTGGTCTGTATATTGGGCTGATAGAAAAAGATAAAAGTTCTCTCACAAAAAAACCAATTTTTCGCTTGACAAGTGAAGGAAGGTCAATTTTACATAAAAGACCTAAATTAAAATATCTAGATTTGATTAATAAAATTTTAGAAAAAAAAGTTTTTTATTTAGTATTTGAATTAACCCTTAAACAGGGAGACATTCCGCCCAAAGATGCAATCTGTAAAATAATCTTAGAAAATCGTCCAGATATTAATGATACAACTATAAAAAGGCGTTACTCTACAGTCCGAGGCTGGATTTCTTGGATTTGGAACCAAATCCCCGACTAAAATTCGCATAGTGTGATTCTCTGGGTTTTTAATATCTTCAACCTAGTTTTGCCTTCGGGCCATTGCAGAAAGGGACGCGGCAAGACTTGAAAAGGTGCGGAAGCAGACATTTATCTAGAAATAACGGCACTATAATATTTATCACAACTAGAACTCCATAGAAATACTTCAGAAGTTGTCACCGGACTTAGCATTCCGGCATTCAACAGACATCGCCCGATCGATCGGCGAAAAGTTTTCGTTAGAATTATATATGTCAGCCTCGCCGGCAAAAATGCCCGATCGCCCGATTGGCAGATTTAGCTCCGGCTGTGCCAAAATTGTCTAACTCGCTCACAAGTGTTACCAGTTAAAGATCGAGCTGTGACACTTTACCCCACCAAGCTCATGCAAGATTTTATTAATAACGTCTCTCGCTACCCCCGCTTTTTCATTACGATATGTCTGGGAATTTTCTTTTTCCTGTTCGAGCGACTCAAACCCCTGCTCGATCGACCGACAACTGCGATCGCCCTGATTAGTTCGATCGTAGCGACTTTTGTCTTTCTAACTTTTACACTGCGCGCCATGTTAGGTCTGAGTTCGGTTTAAAGCCAAGCTAGAGCGCACACATCAACAGTAAATCAGACCAGCTAGAGCGCAAAGACGAGGCAGACAAAGGGTTCCGGGAAGTTGCGAATTTTTAATTTTCAGTTAAAACACCAACTCCCGAAGTAACTGCCAACTCTTACAGGCGATCGGACACTTGACAATAGTCGCTGCGATAGATTGGAAGAGGAAAAAAATTGCGCTAGTTAGGCCAGTGCTCCTCAACCTTGGGGCAGGCAAACATTACCGAAGTGCAGGACAAGCGTTTGGGGCTATCAACATTCACTGGGGAAATACTGCACCTCTGTTTCCTCCGTGTCCCACTTAATCCTTAGGAAGCGGCATCCCCCGCCCCGCTTTCCTCTCCCGTTAACCTGACGGTATCACGAGAGTTTCCAGCGGACAAGACAGATGAAGTTTGAACATATCTATCAATTTTTTCAAGACCCCCCTCCTGTTTATCTAAACAAGGAACTAGCTGTGTGCTACATTCTCTCAGTTTTATTGCGCGGAGATTCCTACGGTACAGAACTGATCGGACAACTAGAGAGGGAATTCCCCATCTACCGACTTTCTGATACCGTGCTCTACAGCGCTCTGAAATTCCTCGAAGATGAAGCCGTAATCACCGGTTACTGGAAAAAAGTAGAAGGACGCGGCCGCCCCCGCCGGATGTATCAAATCCTTCCTGAGTGGCGGCACCAAGCTCAAGACCTGGCTCGTCTCTGGCACGAGTACATCGGTCAGGGAAACGGCGCGTCAGGGCGTCGCTCCCACGCATTAGAAACTGGTCAGACGGGTTAACCGAGTTTGAATCGGATGCCTAAACCCTTGAGATGCTGGCGCTACTTGCAAAGCGATTTGCCCGATTGCCTTCGCTTTGCTCGATCGCCGCACAGCGATTCAAGCATCTACACTGCGTCAGGACTTACGCATTGTCACTTGAGAATTAGCGACGAGGTAGAGATATGGGAATTTGGTGATGGGGAGAAAAACGCCTTGCTACAAAGCTTTCTGCGAATTTTGGTAAAAAAGTGTCTGCGTAAGTCCTCGATCGCTTTCGTATGTCAAGTTCTGTAAAGTAATAGTAGATAATTTCAATTACACAAACTTCTACCGATGGATACTGCTGTTCTTCCTTCAACATTTGTGCTAACGCTGCTGCTGGCGGTTGGCTTGTTTTTCTTCATCAAGGCTTCAGTCAAAGATAGAATCGAACAAGTCAAGCTTGCTTCCGAGAGCGCCCAAGAGTCACTGTTAACCCAGCTACAGGAGTATTTTGCTTCTAGGGCTTACCGAGTTGCAGCCGTCGATGCCCCCAACTATAAAGTCACGTTTGAGGGTTTTGTCAGGCCGAGTTGGTTTCTAGCTATTTTTTTAACTCTGCTGAGTGCAGGCGGCGCTCTGTGCTTGGGACTGGTTTTGGGAATGCTAGTTCCCCAGCAGGGTCAAATTTTCCTAGCTTTGGTACTGCTGTCCCCGCTGGCGGGGGTATTTTATTGGAAAAAAGCTGGACGCTCTGAGCAAGTCTCGCTCAAACTCGAATCAGTTGCTGAGTCGGGAAGCCAAACCAAGAGCTTTGTTACTGTCAGAGCTCACCGCGATGAACTAGCAGCCATGCAAAAAGCTTTAGATTTGAAACCGCTCGATTAAAAGTTTGGTGCGGAACATTTTTTGATATGCTAGATGCCGTACTTAGACTTCGAGCTGAAAAACCGATGACTAAAGACCGGCTCTTTCGTTGGCTGTTTGTTCGATTGACAAAACAGTCAAAAAAAAACCATTATCGTGAAAGTGCCAGCCAATTGTGGCGATCGCCCGCTGCAGCGATCGAGCCTGTTGCGATGGCTCCTTATACCCAAATTCCTAAGGACTTTTCGCATAAATTTCAGTTGGCACTCTCCAGACAATGAGAACTCTCGCGCTTTTGTTAAAAGAGTTAGAAAAACATTGCTGTCAATGTTTTGAGCTAAACATTTTGATCTATGCGCGGCTGGCTGACACCACAGGAATTTTGTCTGTGGTAGCTTCCAACATCACCTTTAAGCTGGGAAACAAGAAATGATTCTCTTCTACGTATTGGGCTCCAAATAAACCTTTTTCAGCCCAGAAGTATCTGTCAGTGGTATGCTCGTTACGCTTGACTAACAGCAAAGCTGGGGGAGCAATGCCTTCGGCATGGATGAACTTGCGAGCCGCTGTTACGGGTTTATCTTCGCCGCTCTCGATGCTATATTGAGGCACACACTCTAAAATTCTGCGTCCTTCTTGTCGGCGGCGACTCTTGCGTTTGCGTCTCCTGGCCAATTTCTTTACCTCCTCTGTGAGCAGACAGTATGAGCAGACAGGTTGTAATGATAGCTACCAAATCCGAGGTCAGTATATCCGTTCTCGCTCAAAACTTCAACTGTTTTTAATATATCGACATAATCTTAATATTCGTGCCGATCGACAAAAGTGTAGGGGTTGTGGTATTGTGGGCCGCAAGTTCCGGCAAAAGCAAAGCTTTGGGAATTGTGGAAGCCCGCGGGACGGGGATGCGGGGCAATTTGGGTTCATGAAAGCCCAAGGCCTTCAACATAGCTGCCTTCTATCAAAGCAAAGACACCTGAAATCTAGAAGTCTCCGATCTGTAATCGGCAGCAGATCATTTGTAATTTACTTAGAATTCCGTTAGATATCTTAATGTGGCGCTCATGTTAATGCCAGCCAGTTCAGAATTTGTCAAGCTTTGCCGATCGCAGGTGGCGATCGCCGTCAGTTTGGGCGCGACATTCAGTGCGGTATACCTGACACAAGAGCTGGTAGAAGGCAGTGAGGCAAAGTTGGTGCCGATCGCGCTTTACCCAGAAACCTCTGTCGAATCGGAAGAAAATCAGGGGTTGAGGCTGCAATCTTCCGAAAGTTCGACAGTGAAACCCGTGCCGCGGCTGCTGGCGCCGCCAGTTCTTCCTGTGGAAGAATCAACGGTGGGGGCGATCGCACCCGAACCGCTTCCGGGGAATGAGCGCAGTTCCCATCAGTGCCAAGGCCCGGAGAATTTGTGGGAGCAGCGGATGCAAATAGTGACACCTCTGATACACGAGGGAACTGTAATGGGACTCCTGGTGTGCGGTCGGCAAGACAGGCCTTGGAACGAGCGAGAGGAGGCTCAGATGCAACAAATTTCCCGCACCTTAGCCCTAGCCTGCATTTTAGACCAGCGATCGCAGTGGATGCAGGAGGAATTGGGTTCGGCTCGGCAAATCCAGGCTCAGGTTTACGACACGATGCACAATTTACTGCACCAGTTCAAAAGTCCGCTGACAGCGTTGCGAACTTTTGGCAAGCTGTTAGCGCGGCGGCTGGTACCGGAAGACAAAAACCGCAATGTGGCTTTTAGTATTGTCCGAGAGAGCGAGCGCCTACAAGAGTTGCTGGGCCAGTTCGATCGAACCGTTGACACGGGCGAAGCACATCTAAAACTGCCATCGGGCACTTCAGAAAAAGCAATGTCCAATGTCGAATCAATCCGGCATTCTCCTCTGTCGCTGTCACCTGCTGTCAATTTGGAGGAATCCTGTTTTGTGGCCGAAGTCTTAAAACCGCTGTTAATTTCCGCCGAGGCGATCGCATCTGAAAGGCATCTGAAATTGCTAGCCGACATTCCGGCGGATTTGCCACCAGTCTCAGCGAACGATCGAGCTTTGCGCGAAGTTTTGAGCAATTTAATTGACAATGCTTTGAAATATACCCCGGTCGGCCGCCAAATTTATATTAAAGTAAGGTACACAGCAGCGGAGGGCGATCGGGCAGGATACAGCCAATTGCCTGCGATAGCAGTTGCAGTCAGCGACACAGGTTCTGGCATTCCTCCCCAGGATTTAGAACATTTATTTGAGCGGCACTACCGAGGAGAAAAAGCGCAGACAGAAATTCCCGGCACAGGATTAGGTTTGGCGATCGCCCGCGATTTAGTCCGCCAAATGCAAGGAGAAATAGAAGTATTTTCCCCAGTCAATCCAGAATGGCTGCCATCTGCGGCAGCTCCTTTATTATATCCAACGGCTCGCGGCACTACATTTGTGGTTTGGCTGCCGGTGAATAAGTAACGAACCCCATTCCTTGGAGATATTTTTTATGAAGCATCTGCCTTTATTCAATCAAATTCCCAGGTTGTCAAATTCTAAAGAATTTTTCAAAAAACACTTTTTTCGTGTACCGTTTTTAGCTGTTTTCAACACTCTGACTGTCCTGATTTTGGGCGGGCTGAGCGTATACGCCAAACTCAACAACCAGGGAGACGGAGTTGAACGCCTGTTTAGCGATCCTTTTAATTTCTGGTTCCCTTACGAAGGCATTCTAACCGGAGTTTCCGAAGTCCTCGCGTGCATACCAGTAGCAATTTGTGCATTTACTTTCGGAGTGTTGCGCCAGAAAAATCCGCGCAGTCGAGCGGCGATATTCTTATTTTTTAGTGCTTTACTGCTGGGAGTCTTTTACCTGGATGACAGGTTTCGGATGACTTTGATTATTTCTCGGTTGGGAATATCTAAGAAATTAATTTATTTATGTTATGGTAGTGCTGTTTTCCTTTACGGAGTTAAGTTTTGGCGATACATCAAAACCACTCCTTACCTGCCATTAGTCGCAGCATTTCTATTGTTTGCTATCTCCAGGTTTGAGGATATTTTAAACTTGCCAAGCCAAGGAGTGCACGCGATGTTAGAAGATGGCACTAAATTATTAGCTCTTCTGAATTTAGCCCTGTATTTTTGGCACATATGTCATCAAGAAGTTTGGCGACATTTGCAGCAGAGGGAAGAGCGTTGAGCGCGTCGATGATATTACAAAAAAAGGCGTTGGTGAATTAGGGTATCACTAATACCAAATTCCTAAAGTTCTGCTACAGATATAGCCTCTAAAATAAATTCCCATCCCGTCAAAGAAGCAATAACT
>NZ_JAUBSF010000101.1:0-23333 GCF_036704615.1 Microcoleus sp. K4-B3 | reverse complement strand
TATTTGTTGCCTCACTATAGATATATCTTTCTTTATCTATCTTAACATAGTTTTGTTTTTTCTCGCCGACCTACTTAGCAGAAGTACAATTGTCAGCCCGACTTGTCCAAAGTAAAGCCGATATCCAGGGCCAAAGTCAATTTTGAGTTCAAAAACTCCTTCTCCGACGGACTTACAATCTCCTAGATTACCAGTCATGACTCGCTTAAGCCTTAACCGAATCCTGTTTTTGCCTGTGGTATCCCGGAGCGAGTTATACCAATCTTCAAAAGGATTTGTCCCATCTGCTCTCAGGTAGTTGCGAATTTCCCTGGGTTGTACTTCCATGATTTTATCGTACTTGATTAACAATTTCTATCGTAAGTGCGATCGACCGTGCATTAAGTCGGCAAATCATACTTAAGACAGAGGTATTCGATCGACAAAATAGTAAACCTTGTTTCAGGAAACAAACTTTAAATCAAACAGGGCATTGTGAATGAATTTTAAATCGATCGCAAAAACCAATCTACTATTCGGCAGCCTGATAATTAGCCTCGGATTGCAAGCACTTCCAGCAGCAGCGCAATCAGTCACCGACGCGCAAGTTTCCGCCCTTGTAGAAGCGCTGCGACAAGCCGCCCCGCCACAAGCAGCAAATGACGGAATGTACAGTCAGTGGCAAGTTTTACCGAACAATATTTCCCGCTGGGCAAAATTCTGTACCAAACAAGATTTAACACCCCAACAATTTGAGGCCGACGCGACAAAAGCCAAATCAATTGTTACCTGTATCGTGGGCGATTTGCTGCGCGACGAATACAAAGCTAGCAGCAACAATGAATTAACCGCAGTACGCCGCGCCGCTTGCTGGTGGATGACAGGGGACTCCGCAGCTTGCAAAAGTGGCGCAACTGCTACTTTTGCCGATAAAGTTATCAGCGTTTACCAGCAGCAGCGGCCTAAAAAGTAAAGTTTGTGCTGGCGGAATTTAGATTTTTTTGACCGCAGATGGACGCAAATGGTTTTGTGCTGATGGACAGATAATAGCGATTTGATATCAAATTCAATTATCCTATAAGCGCCAAAGATTCTTGAGAACATTAATCAGCTCTTTCTGTCGTCGAGCCATTACTTCTGGCGTCCATTCCTGTTCCCGCAGCACTTGGGTAGTAAGTGCAAAGGGTGAAACACCTGTCTTAGTAGTGAAATACTTTTGTTTTTTCACATCAAAATCATAATTTTGTGCCTGAGTGTTTTTCGCACAAGATAGCAAAACTAAGTTGCCAAGACGATGCACATATTGATCGCGCTCTTGCTGACTAGGAAGCCACTTCATCCACTCACTATTAGCGCCGGGATTTTGGGGAAGTACGTGCTCGACAGTAATGTTGGAGAAGTTGTAAGATGCTTCACCTTCTGATAGAGCAGCATCTAAACGCAGCAAAACATAACGACGAATTTTTTGAATTAGGTAAAGGTCACTATCGAGGACTCTAAGGATATTGTTTGACTCTTCCGGAGTAAACTGGAGCGGTGAATAGGAATTGAATAAATCTTCCTCTTGCTCAATAGCAGTAAGCAATCTACTGTAACGTTCAATGCGCTCATTGATATTGGCGCGGACAATCATTAAACCTGCGGCAAGGCGGTCTAAATCTATAAAGAAACGCACCAAATTATCGGGGCTATTACGGTTGCGAGATAGGTAGAGAATCGCAGGCGGTATCCAGTCGAAATTATCAATCTTGTTTAACCATTTAAATAGTTGATTTATTTCCTCGGCACGCCGCTCGCTTTCATAGGTTAAGTTTTGAATTTCGGAAAAAGCCTTAGCATAAGGATCTAAAATTTCATCAATGAATTGCTGAGACCCTGCAGCAGGATTGATGTTTTCCTGAAACTCTTTAAGGATACTCTTGCTAAGTTTTTTCTTTTCCTTAATCATCCGAATATGAGAAAACAAGTCTTTGAATAACTCGCGTCCCAGATTCTCCTCGGTATCTTCCCACTTTTTAGTATATTTTTCTTTTTGCCCTTCTGGTATTTTTCCAATAATGTCCGCTTTCAAGATATCAGTTAGGGAGAGATCCAATCCCCTGTTGTTCAACACAGAAAATATCCGATATGCAGAGTCAAAGTCAGGCGTAGAAACCACTACCAAGAAGCACTGGGTAATGAGGAACTGGGCAAGACGTATACGGTGGGATTCCGCGATAGTCTGCAAACTTTGCAAGAATAAATGTGCATTTTCTTTAATAAGCTTCTGACTATCCATCAGCTCAGCATTGTTCAATTTTTTGAGCTTGTTAATACCACCTTCATTTTGAATATATTCCTTGAAAAAGTCTGCATCTCGCTCGCGCAAAGTCAGACGGTAACGATTATCTATACCCGCGATTAAGCTGCCTTTTTGATATAGATAAGTGGTCAAGTCATTGGCGTGTTCTGTTGGCAATGATGCCCTGAGAGCAGCTAGTAGTATGGTGAGAGTTGTTAGACGTTGCTGACCATCTACAATTTCAGCATCAGGCGGCCCAGATTTGATTAAAACAATGCTGCCTAGAAAGTATGGGTTGAGTTTATCAATCGTGTCGTTACCATCTCCCAATGATGTTAGCAGGTCTTCCAGCAGTTCCCCAGCTTGCTCATTTGTCCAAGCATAAGGACGCTGGTAGAGGGGAATGGTGAACATAAAGTCATCGCTAAAGATTTTTCTAATGGGGTGTTCCTCACCCTTGATGCTGACACGGTTCATGCTGGAGTCCTGTGTTAGGTGTGGTTGGTAATTGCTTCTCGAAAGTCAATTTTCTCTGTTACAAGAATACCATGCTCAAGCTTAGAAGAGCTAACTCTCAACTTAGCCTGTGCAGACTGGTTTCATTCGTCCCGCCGTAGATTTCAATTGGCGACTGAATTACCCATTTCCCGCCTGACTTCTCATCAACTTTTGCACGCTGGCTAAAGCTCGATTTAATTCATAACTCTTTCTTTCTGAATTCTGCAAAAAAGCCTGCTGTTCTTCTTCAATCATTAACACATCCTGCCGCACCAAACCATCTAATAACTTTTGAGCAGCACCGAACAAACTATCTTTGATAAACCTGCGAAACCAAACCGGCAATTTGTGCAGCCGCCAAAACGCATTTAATGAGGTAAAGTGAATTAAATAAGCGCGAGTTGCTGTCTCGCTGACCGGACAAACCAAGCAGTAAATCTTAAAGTCGCTCCCCAAAGTTGAAACCCAGTGCGGGTAAACATAGCTCACTTCCAGCGGTTCCGGGTGGAGTCGGCGCAGAGATTTAAAAAACAACTGAGAAATTGACCAAATTTTATCTATTTTGTAATAACTTTGTGCCTGATAGCGAGCAGTTACTTGATGCTCGTTTTCTTCTAAAGTATCTAACACCGGATTTGCCCAAGCTTGCCAATCATCATGCAAGTGTCCGTGGTACATATCCATCAAATTTTCAATTAAAAATGAATAGTGTGCCTGACAGTCGATGACTGAAACAGTGGCAATATAATTGAGATGTTCCCACTCTGGCAAATCCAGTAAATGAGTTTTTTCTGCTTGGGTTTCGTCGCCGGGAAACACCCAGATAAAACCGTTTTTTTCCTTGACTGGATAGGAGCGAATTTTGCAGTTAGGTAGCTTTTGATTTTCTGCTAAATAATCGACTTCGGCGCATTCTCCCCTTGCATTTAACCGCCATCCGTGGTAAGCACATTCGATTAAATCGCCTTTAACTCGGCCGTGGCTGAGTTTAACTTGCCGGTGCGGACATCTATCTTCTAAAGCGTTGATTTTGCCTGCACTGTCGCGGAAAAGTACGATCGCCCGATTCCAGATTTTCGCAGCTAGCGGCTGAGTTTGCACTTCAGTGCTGCGGGCGATTGCATACCACCGATCCAGATTAATTCCCAACTGGCGGATGTGAGTTTTTTGTCCCCTTGCAGCTACCGATTGTATCGCGTTGTTTTGCATTACAAATGTTCCCAAATTACGCCCATAAAACAACCCAATTTTACAAAATAACAGCCCGGAAAGCAACGACCGTAAATTTTTCTAAATCTCCCTTCTGACAAATACCTGTCGCTAGCTAAATGCTTCAACCAGCTTGGCGACACTCTAAATCTTAATAATCTTGAAGCATTGCGAAATCCGTATTTGGAACAGTCGGGAATAAAATCTCTCGCTGCACCTAATATGTAGCCTAGTGTAGCAGGTGTTTCGACTTCCGATATATTATCTAAAAAGACGACTTTGCCGTGCGGATTTAACATTTTTTTAATGGTTGAGAGGATGGTGGGAAGATTGTGCAAGTGGTGAAAAGTGGCGGCACTAACTATTAAATCAAATTTGCGCTCTAACGTTAATTGACTGGCATCCATTTGAATGTATTCGATATTGGGGGCTGAGCGTTTTTGACAGGCAATAGCCAGCATTTTTGCTGAAAAATCTACGGCGACTACATTATCGTAATACTGGGCTAATTCAAAAGCAAGAATTCCCGAACCGCATCCAATATCTAATGCTGCACCTTTGCTGGTCGATAGGTTTTTAGTAAAGAAATCGTTCTGGTTTTGCAAGGTGGCGGCGAAATCGTATTCTGTTGCAAAAGCATCAAACATTACAGGTTTATTGCGAATTGTGCAGTTACTCTTCAGCATCTATTATTGCTTTATACTGATTCAATAATATTTTAACCGCATATTCACCCCGCTCAACGCAGATATTTTTTTGGTTCGCAAGCTCTGCCTTTTCTCCTCAGCGAAACCGCACCCACAAACCGTAACTAATCTTAAAAAAAGAATGCAACTGTAGTAAAGCTCCAAACCCTTATATAATCAGTCATTCCCAATTATTCAATTCTTTAATCTAAAATTTAAAATGATATGGCTGGGGGCGGGTTTCACCGACAATAGCAGCCGATAATTGACGATTTATAAAACCCGCCCCCCTGCTAACCTTAGATTTTTAACACGCCTTCGGGATTTACCGTCAAGAGCGATCGCCTCTGCAAACCTTCCTGATATAAAATAGCATTAGCGGCCAACAAACCGCTGCTCACTGCCCTTTCCATTAAACCGCAAGGAAACGGCATTTTTACCCAATCTCCCGCAAACAAAAGATTTGGAACAGCGCAGCAAGTTTCTGGTCGTTCTGCATAGCTACCGGGCGGATATCCAGAGAAATTTTTTTGATTTACCAATTCCCGGTGCAGCATATTTGCCTCTTTTAATTCCGGTACAATTTCGTACAATTCTTGCTCAAAAGTCGCCAGCAAAACTTGCTGGTTCGGAAATTCCTTCTCCTTGTAACAATAAGCGTGCAGTTCCACAACACTACCGCCAGTTTTCTGATTCCACTCGATAAACTGATCCTGAATTTTGTGGTAAAGCGTAATGCTGTCAGTCAGTTTGTAGCCGGAAAGCGAACTGAAATTGCTGTGTTCCCAGGGAAATTCGCGATCGAACCAAAAACGGCCCACCGCAAACGGATCGGCTATTTTCAAGCTCTCGATCCGCTTCTGCACCTGGGAATTCACCTCACCGCTGGCCAAACTAAACAAATGCTGCATCCCGGGAACATCTGCCGCCAAAACATAGTAATCAGCCTTCAATGTTTCTCCCAAATTTTGCGGCTGCGATTGGTTAACTGCTGCGGCCAACTGTACCTCATCTGCTTTTTCATCGACTACCTTAAATCGAGGCAAATCCCGCTGAGCAGGCCCGCTGACCACTCGCCCTTCGGCATCAAAAACTGCCCCGTGACAAGGACAGTGAAATTGACCGTCGTTCTGTTTCTGAACAGTGCAGCCTTGGTGAGTGCAGCTCAGAGAAATTGCCTCTTTCCCCGACGGTGCGGCGGCAAATACACTGTCCCCAGCGCCGAAATATTCGGCAGAGTTGCTGTCAGTTAACAGCGCGTTTCGCTTCACCCAAAAAGGTATTTTACTTTGCACATCTCCCGACTGGTAAGTCAAAGAATCAATCTTGCCGTTTTCCCAGCGAATCTCACTGACTGCGACATCTGTCAATACTTTGCCACCTTTGCTTTCAATGGATCTGGCAATAGGCTGCACCAAACTCGTGCCCATATCTTGCCGCGTGCCGCTGAATGCCAAACCCTCTGGATTTCCGAAAAAGTAAAAGTGGAAAAATTGCATTAATTCTCCCGCGCTCAATTCGTCGGGAGCGTTGAGGCTGGACTTGGCAAAAGGTAGAAAATACAAGTCATAAAGTCCGCGCGGAAATTCACCTTTTACCCAGTCGGCAACTGATATATTGTCGAGGCGATCGAAAGTTTTTTTAGTCTGAAAACCGCCGATTTCCCGAAATACTTGCCAGTGAGCGGGTTTTGTCAGATTGATTCCCCACTTGAGCCGATTGGGAGAAGATATCCCCAAATCAACTATATTCCAGGGGAAAGCTGAATGGTTGGGACGGAAAACTTCGGGTTTGTATTTGCCGTCTCGAAACACAACGGCGTAGGATTCTAAAGATACAAAGTTATCGGTAATTTCTAGTTCTTCAACCACACTTTTGAGGTTGTAGTATTGCGGGAAAAAACCGTGGAAACCGTGTTCCATCATAAAAGTTTCGTTCCCGACTTGTATCGGCCAACTAGCAATTTTACCGCCGAGTTGGGGCGATTTGTCGAGTAATGTTACGGCGAAACCCCGCTGGGACAGTTCGTAAGCACAGGCGAGCCCGGCCAAGCCTGCCCCTACAACTGCAACGGTTTTGCGCTGATTCAGCATTCGCGGCAAGTCAAGAGAATCTTGCACAAAAATGGTGGGCTCTGGCTTGGAAAATCGAGAGTAGCCCAGCAGCCCGCCTGCGGCACCGACTCCGAGGAATTTGAGGGCGGTTCTTCGAGAAACTGGTTGGGATAGCGGTGAATTGGTTGATTGACTCATCAGCGGTACGCGGTAACGGGCTTTAAACACAAAGACGCCATAAGGCATATATCATAGACCGAAATCAGGATATGTGAAGAAATACTAAGACACGTTCCCCAGTCCGATCGCGATCGCACTTGGCACGGTGCGATCGCACACAATCTATAGCAGAAGGAAGAAGCCTTTAGTTACCTAGAAGAGAAGCAAGAAAAAATAAGTAAAAAGCGATCGACCCATAGCATAAAATTCTCTAAATAATTAGGTGTTTTTATTTATAACTTAGGAGTGTGGGCGATCTATACCACACTTATTGGATCGATCGGGAAAAGTGCGATAAATTTTAAAGTTTTTAACCGCAGAGCGAGCGCGGGCTTCCCGCCCGTGGCACGCACAAATGTCGAAGAAACGGCATTAATTTATGTTACTCAAATCTTGGCAATCGCCGTTAATGATGCTTAAAAATTAGGAGATTTGCGGGCAACATTTTATGCCAAAGGCTGTCTCGGCCAATTGTACGAAATAACCGGGCAGATATCCGAGGCAAAACAATTAATCAGTCCAGCTTTAAGTAATATCAAATCCGGTAGCATCGGAATTAATATTACCGACAGCCAGGACACGGCAGTGCCGTTTCCCTACAATTAATCCGGGTAGGGAAACGGCACTGCCGTCTCCTCTAGATCGTAAGGAGTGCAACCAGAAACGATATAAGTTGGCGCTAAAAAACCTAACTATTTTAAAATCAGTAAATACAGAGAATATATCTACTGCAATCACTCAATATATGGGCGCTCGATTCAGGATATTCCTCACTCAAGATCAAGACAAAACCCGATTCAACCTGAGAACTGCGGATGTGTCGCAAAAATCAAAGACGCCCGTATAGGTAATGCCGATTAAATGTACCTGGCTGCTATGGAAAAAACAGGACTGACTTGAAGAAACCGGGTTTTTGCGTAAGTCCTGTTTATGCAAAATTTTTGCATAATTTACAAAAATTTACATAAAGGGTGAATGTCTTGGTGCGGGACTCGGTTGGTGCTGGTGTCCACACCCTACGGTAGATATTTGCGCTTGGTCTTGAATGCTATAATCGTGCCGCGATCGCCAGCACAGTCAAAATTCCCACCCACATCCCAACTTTTGCCAACTGCTGCCGCCAACTTCGCCACTAACCGCCCCAAAACCATGCACTACAAATCCCCGCAGCAACCTCAAAAACACACGGCTCAGAGAAAAATTAAAACAGCTATTTTTTACTGTTTGACAGCAATATTTTTCTGCTGGAGCACCGCGAACCTCGCTACAATTGCCCAAAACACAGGTCAGGGCGGGCTTAACGGGCAAGAAATGAGAAATTTACTCGATCGGGGAAACCTCACCGAAGCCTTAACCAGAATCGAACAAGACTGGGAAGAAGACTATCAAAAATACTTTGAACAAGACTTTAGGGCCCGTGCGAAAACCGCCCAAGCAATATCAAAAACTCTCTCCCGCCTAGCAGTTCAAACAAAGAAAAAACCAGCTTTAATTTACGCCATCCCGCGCACCGACCAACTAGAATTAATCTTAATATTGCCCGATCGCCCGCCCATTCACCGCAGCGTCCCGGAAGCCAAACAAGAGAAACTGCTCTCAGTAGTCCAAGAATTCAGCAGCGAAATCACCAACCCCGTAAAAATCAACACCACCAGCTATCTAGAAACAGCCCAACAACTTTACAAGTGGATAATTGCACCCCTAGAAACAGATTTGCAAACAGCAAGAATTGAAACCTTGCTGTTCTGCGTCGGCGAAGGTTTGCGAACCGTACCCCTAGCAGCAATGCACGACGGACAGCAATTTCTGATCCAAAAATACAGCCTCGCCCGCATCCCCGCCTTCAAATTCACAGACAGCAATTACACCGACCTCAGAAACGCCCAAGTCCTAGCAATGGGAGCATCAGATTTCGCAGAAACGGCAAACAAAGAACCGCTGCCAGCAGTCCCATTAGAACTCGGCGCGATCGCCCGACAGTGGCCCGGTCAATCCTTTCTCAACGAAGATTTCACCATAGTAAACTTGCAATCCCAGCGGCTGCAACAAAAATACGAAATCATCCACCTCGCCACCCACGCGGAATTCCGCCCTGGAACCCCAAATAACTCCTACATTCAATTTTGGGACACGCAACTTAGACTAGATCAAATGAGAGATTTAAAATGGAACAATCCGCCCCTTGAACTATTAGTATTAAGCGCCTGTAGAACCGCCTTGGGAGACAAAGAAGCAGAACTCGGATTTGCCGGTTTAGCACTGCAATCGGGAGCAAAATCAGCCCTCGCCAGCCTGTGGTACGTCAGCGATGCGGGGACTCTCGCCATGATGACAGAGTTTTACCAGCAGTTAAAAATCAGCAGGCCAAAAGACCTTCCAATCATTAAAGCGGAAGCTCTCAGGCAAGCACAAATTGGTGCAATTGAAGGCAAAGTGACGATCGAACGCGGTCAACTGCGAAGTTCCCGAGGCGAAACTCCCTTGCCCCCGTCCATCCCCAAACTCGACAGCAAAGATTTATCCCATCCTTACTACTGGGCAGCTTTCAGCATTATCGGCAGTCCTTGGTAAGTGGGTCTCTTGACCGACAGTGGTGATAGGCTATAAAACATAAGTAATTGAATATCTGTAGCTGTCGCTAAACAAACCACCACCAACCTGTGATCGAGCGGGAGCCTTCAAGGGGAAAGAAAGATGAAAAAATTAGAATTTTTGCTACAGAAAGAAGGCGATCGCGCCTGGTTGCCCCTAGAAACCGCCGACGTGGAAATTCTAGAAGGCAAATACCGCGTCGTTGCTCGCATTCAGCACCCCAACACCGACATCGAAATTCGCGTTACCCATACTTCCTTCGACGAAGGGGCGCAGCGGAAAGTCCAAAGCCGATCGGCCCGCACCAACCCCGAAGGATTAGTCGTGATCATTCCCTACACCAGGCTCAAGCCCGGACTGTGGGAACTCTCCTGCTTGCCAGATCCCAAATCAACACCCGTAAAACCTTGGCAGTACGGCGTTCAGTTGGAAGTATTGCCTGCAGAATCGGAAACCTCCGAACCCCTACCGCCGATCGACCAAACCGAACCCGCAACTTCCGCCGCAGCACCAAAAATCGCAGCACCAGCCGATCGCGAAGCCCCACAAATCGCCGCACCGGTCGATCGCCCCGCACCAACCCAAATCCCAGCAGCCCTAACAGCACCGCAGCAGGCCAAAATCTACCAATTCCCCACTCCCCCAACCGCCCAACCCAAACCGGGCGTCAAACTCGAACTCGCCCTCGATCGAGAAACCTTCGTCACCCAACTCGGTCGCCCCTTAATCATTTCCGGCAAAATCGACATTCCCCAAACCCCCCAAACAACCAGAAAAACAGCAACTCTCATCCCCGAATCGGAAGCGCTAGAACTCAAACAACTCATCGGTTCATCACAACTGCAAATTTACCTGCGCGACCCCCAAACCTCGCAAATTCTCGCAGAAATCCAGCAACCGATGCCAGAACAAGCTCCCCCCTGCATCTTTGCCTGCGTCACCTACATTCCAGCCGAGTGCAAAAGCCGCCTAATATTAGGAGAAGCTATTCTCAGCAGCGGCAGCGTTACCCTAGCCACCAAAGCATTCACAATTACAGCCCGTTTAGAGCATCTTCTAGAAGCAATTGAAGACAATTTCATCGAAGAAAAGCATCAAGCCGAACCCTCCCTAACAGCCTCAAAACAGCCTCGGAGCGCCACAAATCTATCCTTTCTCAAGCTAGTAGAAAAATCCTTAGACCCTCCTTCCCCCGCCGAATCTCCAACAAACGAGCCCTTACCCCCTCAACTGAGTTCCCGTCAGACCCCAAGTGCAGGCGGCCTAGAATTGCCAGCATTCGGTAACAAACTGCCCGACAGCAGCCGATCGCAATTGCTTTCGGAAATCTCCAATTCGCCTCGAACTGCCGCAGAGTCGATCGACCCACAGACCAAACCTTTAGACCTCCCAAATCCCACTCAAACAGCGGAAATCGGAGCGATCGACCAAAAACCAGAAAATATCCCCGAATTAGCAACAACAGCCCCAGAAGCTCCGGCAGGACCGACAAAACAGGCATTTCAAACCTTAAACGTCCAAAATAGATTTTGGTCGCGACTCAGTTCCTTAGCCAGCAACGGCGAATCCCCCGAATGGCTGAAAGCAACCGCCCTGTCGCCAACTCCAAAAGCCACCGCCAATAGCAGCGACGAAATTGCCGTTGTGCAAGAAAGCAGCCCAACCCAGCAGCAACCCGAAACCAGCGAAACAATTTCCGATCCCAAATCTACTAGCCCGGAAGCCAGAGAATTTGTCGTTTTTGACGAGCCCCCGCAGCCGAAACAAGCTGCTCAAAAAACCGCAACTGTCGCAGCAGAAGTAACTCCGCCAACTCCCTACGTTTTGCCAGAAGACGAGTTAGTACCGATGCCAATTTTGGAATTGCCGCGGGCCGAAATCCTCGCCGGCGGGCCGGTAAAAGTGCAAGTGCAACTGCCGGAATTAATGCCCCGGATTTATGTAAAAGTTTGGGTGTACGATCGGCAAACCTACCTGATTCTCGACGGCCCGCGCTGGATTACCGAATTTAAACCTAACGGGTTGGGAAACGTCCGAGCAAGTATCGAGTTAGAGATTCCCTACGGCTGCATGGAAGTCGAATTTGAGGCGATCGCCGTTGAAATGCAAACTCAGCGGGAAAGTCACAAAGTAAGCGTTCACCGCCAAGTTTTACCCCCAGCCGGACCAACTTTGCCCCTCGAAGGTTAACCGCAATTAACATCTCGATTCATCGGCGATCGTCTGTGGTTTTAAAAAGCCTCTTGACCGAACACTATTAGAAAAAGCTGGATTTGGCGGCGAGAAATCTAGGGATATTCCCGGTTTCTCGCCTCGCGCCCGCAAGTCCTAGTCTACTTACCAGTCAACTGCCGAAACTTCTTCTTAAACTTATTCTTATACACGTAGATCGATCGCTGTAAATCCTCAACTTGCAGCGACATCTCGGCCTCCAAACCCGTGCGGTTCCAAACATCCTCCTGACACTTGCGACGGCAAAAATTCATCGGTTCCGAGTAAACTTTCCCACTAGATAAACTTGGCTTCGGCCCGCACCAGTGAATCACAGTCGCCTGAGTGCGATCGCCCCCAGGCCCGCTTGACTCAACCGGAAACCGCTTTCTCAACAAATCCTGGTCAAAATCCGGCACCAACAACTGCATATCCACATTCTGCACCCGCAGCCGCTTTTCTTGCGCCGCCCGGAAAATCATAAAGTTCAAAAACCCCATTTCTCCGTACTTAAATATCCCCGGATTTGCAGCCGTAAAATCTAAAATTTCCACGTATTCTTCCAAGCTAAAAACGCCGCGTTTAGCAAAAAAAGTACCCGTGCAGAAATAGTTCGATCGCGATTCCGACCAACGAAAATTCGGGAAATGCTTCTCAACGCCTGGAATGTCAAAGAAAAATTCCGAAACATCCGCATCCGGGTAATCGTAACAAGGCTTGTCTACAATAAAATCAAAGTCTTGAAAGTTAGCCAATTTGAGGACATCGCCCCAGACGATCGTATCGGCATCCAAAACCATAAAATTTGACCAAGGACTTTCCCAAAAAGCAATCATTTTTGTTTTTCCCCAACCAAAACTTCTTTTTCTGAGAACCTCTTCAGAAACCGTTGTGCGATCGATCACTCGCACCCCATAGGACTTTTCCAAAGCACTCACAGAAAACGTACCGTCAATCAACAGACAAATCGGCACATCTCCCAGGAAATATCGGATGCTAGCACAGCAACCCTTAGCAAACAGATAATCCTGGTCGCAGCAGGCAATAATAATACCAAAATCTTCCATAAACCCTCACTCTTTTACTAACTTGCCTAGCCACAGCGTTTCGGTTTTTTGTTCTGACAGCAGTTCGATTTTCAAGTTTTGTATTTTCGCCAGCTTAGCACTAAATCCCTGCGATCGCCTGCAGACAAAAACATCAGTAAAACCCCTAGGAATCTTGGGTATAGTTTGTCTGTGAAACAACTGAGCCCGACTGCGCGCTTCCGGGTCAAGCAAGACCAATTGCAGCCGCACTTTCGGTGCTAAAAATGACTCGTTGAGAGTATCTTTCCTAAACTAACTTCCGAGATATCACTGACAACCAGGGGCTTTGGAGTGCGATCGATCCTGCGAGCAATTGCGGGATTTTCCCGGCCCCATTCCTTAGTCCACCAAGTCTCGGCTTGAGAACTAACGGCATTTGACAGAACCCCGCCCGTTAACAGTACAACTGTCAGAACTTTCCACACTTGCCGTTTCCAGCTTGGCACAGCGCGCTAATTTTAGTCGCTAACAGATAAGCAACAGCGATTTGCATCCCCAAATAAGTCGGAAATAGGTAGCGAGCTTTAGTCGATCGGATTCCTCCCAATATAACATCCGGCAGCACCACTGCCAGTGCTGTCACCGCCATCACCGTCACCACAAACAGCCAAACCTGTTTGTTCGTCTCAGAACACAGAAAATAAACTGCGTAGCCTGCGATTGCTACTAAAATTAAAGTAGCTGCCACTAAACTAATAAGATATATCGATCGAGCATGAGAACTTAGCCCAAAATAAATAAAACGCGAGCGATATTTTCGAGCCAATTCTTAACTAAAGATAGCCTGGTAGTTTCTAGATCTGCCCAATTTCTTGACCCGGATGCTGCCCTTCTATTCACCAGTAAAATTCCCATCCAAGGCAGAAATGCTAGCAACGACACGGCACTTGCTATTAAGTAACTCACTACCTTTTTATCTAACCTTAAACCTTGAGTTTATACTAGATAAATGCCGTGTCAGAACGCAACTAACAGGCTAAATAAATGAGTGTAAAAGCCAGAATATTTGCTACTGCGTAAATGCTCCAGCTCAGCTTAGTTTCCAGCCGCTTTGCTCGCAGCAGAGACGCACAAGAAAGCAAAATCAGCGCCGGCCACAAACTGTAGGGACGGGCTTCTTAAGCGTAAAGCACGTGCAAGGGAGAAACTGCTACCAATCCCACGGCTATCCACGCCACTTCCGGCGGTGCAAACAATTCTCGGCACAGCCAGTACAGGCTAGGAAACGCTAACAAACTTATCCAAACTGAGAAACTTCTCGTCGCTGCGGGAGAATCACCGAATAGTTTTGCCCAACACTTGACTGTCAGAAAATACAGTGGAGGCAGTTGAGGTTCTTCACTTGCCAAACTTTTAACAGTATCGCCAAAATTTTTTGTCGCATTGGGGCGCTGATATTTCATCAAATCTTGGACCGCTACTAACTGACCGCTGCTTATTTCATGAAGCACTTCTGTTTGCGTGTATCCCGAAATCTGCATGGAAGTAAATGCTTCATCGTACCAATAATATTTTTTGTCGATGTTGATGAATCGAAAGAGCACTCCTAATAGCAATAATACAACTATTAAAAGCCGGAGTTTACTTTTAATTTCTATTATATATGGTGTCAAAAAATCTAATAGTATAGATGGTACGCCTCAATGTAACATAGTATATAAAGGTCGAGTGTACGGCTAAATCTACAGGTTGTTCGATCGCCCTCCCATAACTGGTGGCATTTACTTGTGCTGTTAGCAAGTTAGAACCGTCTTGGATGCGATCCTTTCTCTCATCAACCGGGTTTTTTAACTTCGAGCGATCGCCTAAAACCAAGTATTTGCTTTCCTCAAACCTGGTTGAGGCTTCATGAACGCCAGCAGAATCAATGGATACTTTGGCAGTGGCATAAATCACAGAGGAAAGGTGCTTTGAGAACCAGAAGCCGTGCCAAAAAAAACTGATTGTGAAACGCCAGACAGCGAGGCCGCAAAATTCTAATTTCACCTAATAGACATTCAGTTGGCTGCCACTGCCAGACCCAAAAAAATTGTTTTAAAGTAGCAGGAAATTAAACCCGCCGACGGGCGGTATCAAAAATGGCGATCGCCCTGGCAAGTCCCGACTGCTGGGGGCATCAGAAAATTAAAATTAGTCAAGTCTGAAATTGGGCCCGGAGGAGGTAAATTTACCAGCCTCGATCCCTCAGTTCGTCACTCCTGGCGGGAAATAGCCTCTTCCGGGCCGCGAGGTTTAAAGTTAGGTTAAAAAGCTTGACATAAGAGGATCGAAAGCTGTATAAGGGATGCGACAAGCATCCACTATCCTACCTATAACTGTCTGTTAAGTCTGGCGTAACTGAGGACTCTGGGCAGTTGTCAGTTTGAGGCAGATTGTGGTCGCTCCCGTACAAGCAGTTGTCGATCGCCAGCAGAGCAACTCAAACAAATCTGGCGATCGAGAGATGAAATTAGCAGGTGATGGTATAATCTACCGTAAGGTAATGTGGGCTTGACCTGAATTGATGCCTGGGCGGTACAAGGGCCCAGCCCCCTACGTTCAAGCAGAAGTAGACACGCCTACTGTGAATCAACTGTGAATCAACAGTTATGGATAGGTTCTATTTTGGCAGTTATTGTCAACAGGCAAGCAACCACAAAAATTAGCAGTTGGGAATTGCTGCTCGTCGAGTTGAATAGAGTGTGAAGGTGTGAGGAAAATGAACAGAACTTTGTGGAATTTACTGCTAGTATCCCCGGCAATTCTGGGTCTATCATCAGTCGTCAGTGCCGCTGCGATCGCCGCAGAAGCTCCAGCAACCGCTGAAGCCAACCAGCTAGCTACAGCTCAGTCATCTGAGTCAAAAATTGCAGAAATAGTTACAGAAATAGTTGCAGAACCAGTTGCAGAACCAGTTGCAGCAGCCCCTGCGACCCCAGAAAAGCTAGCTTTAAACAGCAGCGCAGAGGCAGATCAAACCCCGGTCGCCAACTCCGCAGACCCTGAAAAACTGGCCAAAATTGAACCAGACACCAGCGCGGCAGCACTGCAAACAACAGGGAGCGACATCGAGCCAGCAGCCCCAATCGCTCCCGCCAGCACAGCAGCAGCGACTGAACCCCTGGCAGCAGCAGACACAGCCGAAGCGTCGCCCCAAGCATCAGACTTGGCAGTGGAAAGCAGCCAGACAGAAGTTGCTGGGAAAATTGAAGTGCCAGCAGTCGCCAGCACCCCAGCTACTATTGAAGTGCCAGCAGTCGCCAGCACCCCAGCTACTAAGGTAGAAATTGCTCAGACAGCACCGGCAGGAATGGGCGGCCCGATCGTCCCTGTTGCTCCCCAAGCACAGCCGACTCAACAGTCGGGAACCATGTCTCAAGTTACATCTGTCTCTCAGCTATCGGACGTGAGGCCGACTGATTGGGCATTCCAAGCCCTGCAATCCCTAGTCGAACGCTACAGTTGTATCGTAGGCTATCCCGACGGCACCTACCGCGGCAACCGCGCCCTGACTCGCTACGAATTTGCAGCCGGCGTCAACGCTTGCTTAGACAAAATAACCCAGCTAATTGGGTCAACAGGTAACTTGGTCACCAGAGACGACTTAGCCATCCTGCAACGCCTGCAAGAAGAATTTGCAGCCGAACTCGCTACCCTGCGCGGACGGGTAGACGGCCTAGAAGCTCGCACCGCAGAACTCGAAGCCAACCAGTTCTCCACCACCACCAAATTGGCTGGAGAAGCCATTTTTATCGCCAGCGACACCTTCGGAGATGGTGTCGGCCTTAACGACGACAAAACTGTCACCAACCTCGGCTACCGGGTGCGGTTGAACTTCAACACCAGCTTCACCGGTCGAGACTTGCTCAGAACCCGCTTGCAAGCTAGAAACGTCGCCAACTACGGTACAGCCACTACTACTGGTACTAACATGACTCGTCTCGCCATTGACGGCGAGGACGGCAACCAATTCTCCCTCGATCAATTGTGGTATCGCTTTCCAGCAGGCAACGCTACAGTCTGGTTCGGCCCGAGAGGACTGAGGCTCGATGACGTTGCTGAGCTGACTTCTCCCTTGGAAGCTAGTGGCACCGGTGCTGTCTCCAGGTTTGGACGTTACAACCCAGCAGTGTTCCGCGGTCCCGAAGGAGCTGGTGCTGCTATCAAATACAAGTTAGGCCCCGTGAGAGCCACCGTAGCTTATCTTGCTTCCGACGGCGACGCTCCCAATCCAGCCGATGGCAGGGGCATTTTCGACGGTTCTTTCAGCGCTTTGGGCCAGCTCAACTTATCTCTGGGCAAAGCCTTTGACGTTGGTGTTAGCTACACCCGGAAATACAATCGAGCCGGCGATGTTGGCATCATGGGCAGTACGGGCAGTTCCTTGGCTAATCGGCCCTTCGGTCAATCACCCACCGCATCAGATAACTTTGGGGTGCAAGTTAACTTCAAACCGAGCCAGCGCTTTCAGCTTGGCGGTTGGTACGGTTACAGCAAGGCTGAACAACTTCGGGGCGGCGACAATGACGCGACCATCCAGAATGGTGCTATCACTTTGGCCCTGGCAGATTTTGGCCGCCAAGGCAACCTCCTCGGCTTCGTCTTCGGTGTACCGCCAAAAGTTACTGAGAGTGATGTCGCCAGAGACCGCAACACCTCTTATCACTTAGAGGGTTTCTATCGCTTCCAAGTCAATGACTTTATCTCAGTGACACCGGGCGTTTACGTGATTATGAATCCCGAACACAACAAAAACAACGACGATATCTGGGTGGGAGTCCTGCGTACTACCTTTAGTTTCTAAGGTTTCCTGACATCTAGTTAAAGCTAAAAGCGGCAGGCGACTGCCGCTTTTAGTTATTGGTCATCAGTCGATCGATTTTAGATTTTAGATTTTAGATTTTAGATTGTTAACAGTTAACAGTCATCAGTCATCAGTCATCAGTTAACAGTCAACAGTTCACAAATTATGAATTTTGGCGGCAAATCCCGAATACGGAGGTGTAGCCGTGCAGAAATGTGCTGCCGCCGACGGGGCCGATTTCGCCGTTGCAGAAAAAGCCGCTCAAGGGGATGTTTTTGAGGTATCGGCTGAAGAGTCGGGAGTCAAAGTTCGACTGGCCGTAAAGCCCTTCGCCGCGCCCCAGACAAGAGAACATCAAGGCGCCGGCACTAGATGTACCGCTGTACTCGGCGGCCCGCTGATAGCGATCGAGCAGCATTTCTAGGTCTTCTGCGGAGGTGCGCGCGTCCCGCAGGTGAAATTGGATGCGCTGTCCGGGACGGACTCGATCGCCGATCGCAATCGCTCCCACTTTCGGATCTACTCCCAACAGATTGCGGATTAAAAAATCTCCAGGCTCTAATGTCAGCTTGAACTCATCGCTGACTAAGCCTACAAATAACGAGTGCTGAGCTAATTCTCGGTCTTCTTCGCTCAAAGTTTGAACTAACTCTCGCAGGGCCTCTAAGGGCGATCGCTCGATGCCCCCGCTGCCGCTATCGTCGGTTTGTTCTTCGAGTTTTAGCAAAATATTGCGCTCTCCTTCCGTCACCCGATAAGGATGCCCGATCGGCCTGCAGCCTTGAGCTACGATCGTTTCCAAAACTATATTGCCGCTCAAAGCTACCCCAACCGTCCCTTCTCGGTAAAGCTGATAGTCGCAAAACAGCGCCGCGCCCCTGCCCGCACCGTCCCCGCCGGCGAGCCCCCCTACCTTCGCCGCACCCGGATAGGCATAATCTAGCCCTTGCAGCAAATCGTTAATTTTTGCGGAAAAGGGGTCAGCCAAGATGATGAACTGCGGTTCTTCCTGGGCCGGCACGCCCAAGAGATCCACCCAAGTATCCGGGGGACTGTCTAAGTCCGGCAGTTCTTCTGCACCGACGTGAAAAGTTCTGACATTCACTCCCGGCAAGCGCGCCAGACTCAGGCTGACTGCGGGAGATCCCTCGACTTCTTCGGTGAGGCCGCCCCGGTTCGTGCCGATGACTCCTCCCCCGCCGCAGCCCAGGATCGCCGGCACCGGCAGCAGTTCTCGGAGTAAAGGCATCAGCCGAGAATACTCGCTGGCAAAGGCAGACGAGATAAATATCAGCGCTAAATCGGCCCGGCCTTCGAGGTCGCGATCGGTTTGTTCTACAACTTCTTTGAGGGCTGATTCCAAAGACGGACGGGTTGATAAAGCGCTGACCCATTGCATTTGGTTTTCGGTGTACATCTGGCAAACTTCTCTATAAAACTATCTCTATACATTAGGCTAACCGGAACTGACCGCTGGGGGGACGGTATTCTTGGGCGATCGATTCCCCCTCGATCGCCGTTCTTGTGTTAACATAAGTTAACATGAGAGTCAGATTAATCTTTTAAGTGTTAAATGCCGTGTTCAGCTAAATCTTAAAAGATAAAGCTCAATACAGTTTGACACATCAACCTCGTGTAATGTTTTCATCAAAAGTAAGGTCGGCTTGACCTACATTGATGCCTGTGGACTAGAACCCGCCTACGGGCTAGAGTAAAGCAGGAAGTAGAGACGGCTGCTGCGATCGCAGTTATTGATGGTTTCTATCTGGGCTGCTGCAACAGCAGCGCATCTCAAGCTATTATTAGCTGGGGTCGCCAGACCGAAACTGCAAATCCAACCCAAACTAACATCCAAAAAGAAAACCTTTCTTACTTGATAAGGTCAACGACCCAGGTCTAAAGACACGCTAGCTTCTAGCCTAAGACTTAAACCACAGTTGACCAGCCTAAGACTTTAGAGGTCTACGTTTTTTGAGTTGTGACACCAAGCGGATGCGATCGCTAATCTCTTGCTCTGTCGTTAACGGTTAAACATCTTTATTTGGGTTAAGGATGTGCCGTTAGCCGAACAAGCTCACTAAACATTGGCGAAGCTAACATTACCTAGAAATAGGTCGGGGACAACCATATTCTCCTACACTTTCATACCAACAAGTTTTATGACAACAACACCCGCAGGCAACATCCAAGAAAAAATTGAAGAAGAACTAGAAAGCGCTCGTAACGTCTGTGACCTCAAGGGCGCGGCTTCCGGGGAATGCGCGGCGGCGTGGGACGCAGTTGAAGAACTGCAAGCAGAAGCTTCCCACCAAAAGCAAGTCAAACCTAAGAATTCTTTTGAAAAATATTGCGACGACAATCCTGACGCTGCTGAGTGCCGCATCTACGACGAATAAACGAGCCATTTAGCTCTATGCCGAACCTCCCGCGCCGAAATCTAACTTTTGGCGCGGGAGAATTTTATTTTAGGGGTTGAGCCTTTAGGTAATGGCGAGATTTGCCCTCTATCCCCATACAGTTCAAATCCGCCAGCTTCCCCCTAGCCCCCCGAACCAAGGGGGACAAGAATTTGCTCTTGCACGCGCCTTGGTTGGGAGGATGGGAATGGGAGATCCGAGGAATAAACAGTTTTAACCCAAGCTTATGACCCTCTATGATGTCTCAAGTACCTTTCAAAGCGCGCCAAGTACCCTAGAAAAGGTAGCAGCAACAGGAACATTAAGACCTTGTTCTGGTTGCTGATTTTTTAGCATTTTTGTAGTAAAATTTGTGACAAATAAGTGAGTATATTTTCCCAAAGATGTTGAGTCTTTTATTGGCAGCCACCGGGCCTTGGTTTCAACCGCTAGTCTGGATGGATTACCGGTTGTCTGTGTTATTAACAATTTCGATCCCGCTGGTAGTGCTGATTTGGGCTGTTTTGGCAAAAGCTGAGGCGATCGTCCGTTTGTCGATTATTTATTGGCGGGTGGCGAGTTTGCTGGCAATTACACTTTACCTGATGATGGCTGCGCTGCCTGTGAGCTTTGTGTCGTCGGTGATTGGGAGGGCTTTGATTCCTGCTAGTCTGTGGTTTTGGGAGGATTTAAACGAAGAAATTGCCGATCGACCGCAGTCGCCCCTGAAACTGGCTTTTACAGCTTGGCGGTGGGCGATTACTGTTTACAGCGGTTTGGGCGCTCTAGCTCAACTTCCCTTTTTAAGCTGTGCCTTTAAATCTCAAATTCAGATAATTGACGAACCTTTTTGCCGCGTTTGGTTAGATCCACCTTGGCTGTACAAACAAATGTTTCACGCTACGGCAAACCCTCAATTTTTGGGATTGTTGGGTCTGATAGGTTTAGGAATCTATGTAATTTACTTGTCATACTTTGTGCTAATTCGACTAGGAAAACAGGGGAGATCGGCTACCGGAAATTAATTTGATTGTAAGTTAGTATTTGCATCCTAAATTGCAGCTAAAGTATTCAATATAAAGCTCAAAAATCCCAACTCAAAAAAGCCGGGGCGCATCTACGAAAGAATCAAACTAACAGGGTGGTGGCTGACGTAACCCCGCCCAAAAACGGATACTTGCGAACGACTCCTGTCGTGGAGATATAAAAATTTTAGACTCAGGTACAAACTCCCAAATTAATCTGTGGAGTAAATCTAAAATCTAAAATCTAAAATCTAAAATCGACTGACAGCAACGTTATTGGGAAAGACTGTGATGGATAGCGAACAAGCCTACTTACAGTGCTTAGAAAAGCTGATTTGGGCGATCGATCGCCTAGAAGCAAAAGTCGAACCAAGTGAACTTGCTCGGATTGCCGAACTGATTGTTCAGCCGATGATGGGGCCCTGGCGGTTTTTTCACACTCCCGAACATATTTTTGATGTGGGGGGAGATGAAGACGCGATCGAGGTTTTGGCAGCTTTATTTCACGATACCGTCTACGTGCAAGTCGATCGCAGCATTAACTTTAACGTCAGCTACTACATCACTCCTGTTGCAAAAGAGGTTAACAAACAGCTACAAATTCGGGATAAAGCTGAACTTTCGGCGGATGCTATCTTCGAGATGGTAATGCTGGTATTCAATTTTGAACCGGGCGAAGTTCTCAATCCTTTCTCCGGACAAAACGAATTTCTCAGCGCTGTGGTAGCAGCCAAAGCTCTAGAACCATTCCTCAAACGCGAGCAATTGCTTCAAATTGCAAGCTGCATTGAAGCAACAATTCCGTTTCGCGCCGCCGAGTCCGGAGTAACGGTAAGCCAGCGCCTTTATGACCGCTTGCAAGCAACAAATAGCCTGTTTAACCTCAGTTTGACTGACGAGCAAATGCGGGAAACGGTTAAAAAATCTGTGCGAATTTCTAACCGGGACGTGATGAGTTTTGCTCACCATAGTTCAGCCCATTTTTTGGCCAATACCTGGAATTTACTGCCGGAAACCAATCACAATCTCATCTGCTGCGGTTTTTACACGGTTCGCGACTACCGAGTTGCTTTGCTGAAGATGGAAGGTTTTCTGAATTATCTCAAGCCAGAGATAATTTTCCGTCAGTTTGATGGATATCCAGACGATCGCACCTATGAGCGCTGGGAAACAACTGCTAAGTACAATCTCGAAATTGCAAAGCTTTATTTGGGGTGCAAACTGCCTGCTCTCGCCCTGCTAGAAGCTCTTTCTTCGGGTTTGGGGATCGATGTTTCTCTGGCGATGATGATGGGAGGAATTCCGGATAAATCTGCTAACTGCGTGCGCCTGGAAAGCTTTTTTCCAGAAATAGAGAAACCTTACGAACTTAAAAGTAATTTAGAAGCGGAAGTATTGAATTTATTAGAAAATGGGCGGGCTAAAAGCATTTCTAATACCGATTTGGAGAACTCGCCACTGACAACGTTTGTTGTGAAAATTGTTGGCTTTGACGAAATGCGGTATCAGTGCGATCGAGCTAAGGAATTTTTTAAACACAATCTAAACGCCGACGACTTTATTTCCGACTTTAACCCGATAGTTACAGAAATTGTTATTGATTCAATTCTGAAATTGTTTGACAGCCGCAAATCTACTATCTACCGATACTACGATATCACTTCTAAGTTAAAGTCCCAACCCCCTACCACTTTTCCCGATCGCCCTTTTGGCTCAAATCTTTAACTAGCTTTAAATACAGTATTTTTGCCTCCTCTATAGAAAAAATTGTTACTCAGTTTTTACAAGAGTGGATCGAGTACACCGTGACAAGATTGATTGACTCTCCAACCTACGTCAATCCGCCTATCCATCCCGGCACTAACAGCCGTAAAGGTATGGTGTGGGGCTTCCAGCAAAAATGCTAAAAATGGATAAAAAATGGAAATTGGCTGCTGTTTGTCTTTGACAATTACTTTCTACAAAACGGATTTGATAGCGGGCTGTCACTCATCTGAGCTACCCCAGACAAGCGTCACTATAAAAAGCGACTGTTAAAGCACTTCGCCTCACAGCTACAACTGGGGAATAGCAAGTTCAAACAACTTGCAAACCACTAACCCCCAATCAAACCATGCAAACCACAAATTCAATTTACGCTCAATTACCTATTTGCTCTTCACTGCCAACACTCCAACGAAATAATAGCACCGCTGCCAATCAAAACGTGCGCTATCTCCAACAATCCTTAGTTAAAACCCACATTCCGCAGATGTGGGTCGGATTTTTTTATCAGTTGTGAAAACTTGGAAGCGAAGCGCTTTTGGGATGAA
>NZ_JAUBSF010000200.1:0-2240 GCF_036704615.1 Microcoleus sp. K4-B3 | reverse complement strand
TTCGACTTTTTTTGACGCTTTTATTGATTTTAACTATTTTACGCTTATTCGGATATTTACAAAACCGGGATGCTCCCATCCGCGACTCCCCATTAAAAAGGGGGAGTTTCGGCCGCTGAGTCGAGGCGGCCATCCTCAGGCGGTTAGGTTAACATCTTGTTGATTCCTTTTGACTCCAGCGGATGATGCTAAAACCGTTGGGTTGAACGTTTGAGGCGTCTAACAGTTTGATCAAAGCCTCATCTACTAAATTTTCGGGCAGAGCCATCACTCCCGAAGAGACATAATTGCTGATAGCTGATAGCAAGTGTTCTGGGGAAGATGCGGTAAACTTAGACAGCAAACAACAAGCGCGGTGCAAAGCCATTGCTGTGGCAAAAATTGCTCTTTTTTGGTGAACGGTTAAACTGTTAATGCTCATGGGCGCCACATCCTTTTCAAGAAAAAGTTCTTGTCGCCAGAATTGTTGGCTTCTGTTAACTCGTCAACAAATTGCTCCGCCTCTTTCACAGTTGGCACTCTGGCGTAAATTGCCGAGTGCTTGTTTATTTCTGCCACTAACTCTTCATGGGTGATATTGCGCTGGGCAGAGAGACACTTTAACAAAAGTGAATTCGTGTAACTGCACGACCAAATGAGTTGTTTTAGCTCGATCGGCAAATCTTGCAAGCTGATAGCGGTGGGTTGCGGGCTGTCGTCGGGAATTACTCTGATCGATTGGAGGTTTAACTCACAAGTATCTAAAGAATTGCTGAGTGTTTCGGCGAGTTCTTCGAGTTCGCGGTAGTTGCCCTGACTCTTGAGAATCAAGTCATCGGCGTGAAGCCCTAGAGCTACAATTTCGGCTTTGATTTCAGGCCGAATCGAGGGCAAGTCGGAATGCCTGTAGGTGAAAGTATTGTGCATGGTTTTAAAAAACTAATTAGGATGAGTCCGACACTTCGTCGGATCTATTTGCCCGACCGATAGCTTTTTGATGGCATTTTGAGGGCTTTTTTACCCCAAAACCTGCTACGGGTTTGGTTGAGGCGAGATCTTCTACGGCGGTGACTTTCTGAAACTCGGCGTCTAGCTGGTCTAGAATTTCTTCTTGTTCGGGGGTAGGGATGGTTGGCTCCTCGGTATCTTCCTGGGGTTTGTACTCGTCGGCGATTCTATCCAGGAGCTCCTGGAAAGACAGACCGGCCGCTGCTGCTTTTTTGGCTAGCAGTGCGTAGGTGTCTTTTTTGATGCGGACTTGTTGCAGTCTAGGTTCTGGATTCTCGTCAATGGTTTCGCTGATAGTTACTGCTGAGATTCGCTCTTTGGGTACGCTTTCCACCACTTCCTGCCACTTACTTTCTAAGGGACTGTCGCCGTATTTATCCACTGCTGCGTACTTCCCCAGCGTGGTGGCTTGAGCTACGCAGTTGGGCAAAATTTGGAACCCGGCCTTTATCAACCGCAGGCAAATCCCGGCTGCTTTGATAATTTGCTTGCAGTAAAAGTGCTGGCGGCCGAGTCCTTGCTCGCAGTAGGTTTTAAAGTCTTTGAATTTGTCTTTATACAATCGATATCGGCGGATTGCGTGCAGCATGATGCCCTGTCGCACGTAATCCAAAAAGCCCCTCTTGATTGGGAGCATGTCACTTTTGCAGTGAGCAATTATACTCATGCAGCTTTTACGTGATTACCAATTAAGCCGTTTAAGTAAGCACAACGATGAGCTAATACTTGTCCCACATGTTCTGATTTCCAACTCGCTCCTGATATTTTAATTCGTCTGCCTATTTGCTTAATGCCTGATTCTACCGCTCCCCAACGAATTGAACAGATGCCATCAAGAGAGAAAATTTCATAGTTGATAATCCTTTTTTTGTGCTTTTCTAAATATTTGCAAAAATTCACTGCTGATTTGTTCTTGAGCTTTGTAAATAGAGCTGCCGCACTCTCTACATTTCCTTTCCACAAGTATGCTTCTGCTTGCTTAAGGCGCTTAATTGAACCGCCTACTTTCTGAAGATTTTCGTGTTCGATGGTACCAATCGAGAACTTCTCTTCTCTGGTGTTCACTACTGATTTCCTTAAATATATTCCATACTCCATCATGTCCATCACCGTCTGACAAGTTACAGGTTTGGCTAGTGGTTGTTTATTTGCCCAATCAATGATGATATCATTTTGATTAACTGTAGTTTAGACTAAATAAAGATGAGAACGGTGGCTTTCAGAAGAACTAGAGCCACCGCGCCGGGAGAGAA
>NZ_JAUBSF010000199.1:0-2241 GCF_036704615.1 Microcoleus sp. K4-B3 | reverse complement strand
TTAGTTATACTAACCAGTGGGTTAGGTTAACCGTCCCTGGATATTTCTATCCATTTAGATTAAACGAATCGCACTACTCTCTCTAAAAGAACTTATCTTTCTAGATGAAGAAGATGTAGGTTTAGTCAACTATTTGCCCATTTAGTTAAGCTCGCTCACATACCGCCAGATGGAACAAAATACTTTACCCATAGAGGTGATTCTCTCTCACCCCCGCCAATCCTTAGGCAGCATTCGGCTGGATTGGACGCCACAACCGGGGAACTATCTAGATTTAGAGGGACAAACCTACGCTGTTTTGGAACGCCACCACCGCTATCAGCTCAAATCCGGCCGCTACCGATTGCAAAAAATTGCCCTATACGTGCAGTCTGCTACACCGCCGAGGGAAAGAACTTTTGTAAGCGGCATCTGGGTTATCGGAGATGCTAGCTGCCGCTTTAATGCTCGATCGGAAATTCTGCGCTGTGCTGTCAATCCCAATGGCCCGTGCGATTGCTGCTGCGATTACGAAAAGTCTTGAACCATCGAGCCAGTAGACAATTCCAGCTTGCCCAACCGAGAGTGCCTAGGATCTGGGCGTCTCGCTCATTTACGACAAACTATCAAAACCAACTACCAACTCTCGAACCGAATTTAACTTGTTCAGGAAGGGGGTAATCTATCTTCTGATAGCTGTGCAGCACGTCGCGAATGCCAGCATGAATCAAACTTTCTATGTGCAGCAACTGCTCTGAAGTACAGCGAACCTGGAGTGTTTGGTTTGACACAGACTCGCCGGAGTCGATCGCAGTATATCTATTAGGAATTCGGCTGAGCACGTAAGCAATTAAATCCTGTCGCAAGCCAGAAGGCGAAAAAGCTTGTTGGTAGGGATGCGTCGGATAAGACTCCAAGATAATTTCTACTTCCTCTGTGACTACTGCCAAGGTAATATTGACAAGATTTTTCTGCATTTTTACCGTCCTCAAACACTGGTTAACTAATATTTTTGTTGCCGAGATCGAGCTCGTGTGATTTCTGCTGAATCTTAGCGGGCTAATACCGCACATCGTCCTTCGGGAATCACCAGCTCGATCTCGGAACTTACCTCTTCTATAACCCGCAAGACGTAGCAGGGAATCTTGTCCGATAAAATAGCACTTGCCACCGCACCCGTGTGAATTTCTAAGACGGCTTCTGATGCAGCTTCAAACATCAGTCGCTGTCCCGGAAACATCACTCTTTCAAAGTGCCAATTAGGAATATTCCCAATCCGCAGCACCTGAACTAGGTTGCTAACATTTGCGTAATAGCACAGAATCTGGTTGTTACCTTTAGAAGGTAGCTGATATGACATTGGAAAAATCTCCACACTCTTTCAACAACTTACTGAGACTTGGCTTTGCCTGTTAGTGGCAATTGCGAGTTGGGCTCTCGACCAAACGACCGACTTATTTTTGGGGTGTTATTCGAGAGCGCGAATCACATCTTCAGTTATTAATTTTTTTTACCGTTGAGTTCTCCTAGCCACACTTAGAGGACTGGCGCAGAAACCCCGTTTTTTTCGGTTAAAAAACCCGGTTTTTGTAGTATGCAGGGCCTAACTCTTGACTTATTCAGGCTGGTTGTACTGTAGCACCAGTTAATCTAAAGTACCGCCACTGACCCGAACTTTCCTGACAACAGGTTCGTTCTTCGGCAGCGGAATGGTGCTGAGATTGCGATCGACCTTCATATCGAGAGCTTGGAGTAAACTTTATCTAAAAAATATGAGGAAATTATGAAGACAATCATTTTTTTTGATAAATATACTTTTGCCGAAGCAGGGATTACAACACTTAGGTAGAAACCGGGTTTTTTACCAAAAAACTTGGCTGCATCTGTGATCCTGGGTTAAAAAACCCGGTTTCTGAGGGAAGCCTGCGTAACTCCTGGATTAGCAGGCAGAAACCGGGTTTTTTATCAAAAAACTTCGCTACATCTCTGATTTCGCGTTAAAAAAACCCGTTCTTGAGGCAAGTCTACGTAACTTCTGAAGGAGTTATTTTGCCTGTAAATACGCTGATAGCCCATCGGCTTTGCGGGTAACAAAAAACCCCGACTCCCTGAGATCATCTCTGCAACTTCTAGGGAATCAGAGTTTAAAGTAATACCAATTCCTCAAAATAAGGCTACACATAGATCCCACATTCCGCAGATATTCAAGCAGAGGTAAAGGAAGATAGATTCGGCAACAATAAACTCCCAAACGATTGCCGT
>NZ_JAUBSF010000198.1:0-2252 GCF_036704615.1 Microcoleus sp. K4-B3 | reverse complement strand
ATAGATAGTCTAGATGGAAGCTCATAACGGTAAATGTATTAGTAGGTACATTTTACACCATAAACTCAGGAGAGCCGCTTTGTGTTGGATTCATATGGAACGAGGGATTCGCCGGCTGCAAGGAGTCACAACACAACAGCGTACTGAGATAGACCAAGTGCTGGATGATTTGTGGGTCTATTACCGCCAATTAAAAGATTATCAACAACAGCCAACGCCGGAAAAAATGGCACCATTGCAGCAGCGCTTTGATGAGATTTTTGAGAGGCATTATCCCCATCACTACGCTCTGAACTTGGCTCAGAAGCAATTTTGTCTTCATAAAACAGAACTGCTGCGAGTCTTAGATGCGCCTTTTCTCCCGTTACATACCAATGCGGCAGAAACTGATATTCGAGAGTACGTCACACGACGAAAAATTAGTGGGGGAACTCGTAATGAAAATGGTCGTCAAGCGCGGGATACATTTACGGGTTTAAAAAAGACTTGTCGGAAACTCGGTATTTCTTTCTGGCAGTATTTGCTCTCGCGTTTCAAGCAAGATGAAATAATTCCACCTCTGGCGGATGTGATTAGAACTCGGACTCCCTCACCTACGTAAATCGCCCTGGATTTTTGGGTCAGTAACCAATTCATGAATTACTCTTGTGCTGGAATTCTCAGATTCAGGCTATCAGGCATTGTCTGAGTTAGTTTGGCGATACTTGCTTATCAGCACTTATTGAGCAGTTACCTTTGCCAGCCTAAAAAACGACTGTCTGTGATTTTATCAATCGCTCCTTTGCTCTATCAAACCTGAAAAAATAAAGCATTGGTTTTTATTAGAATAGCGCGAGCTATCGAGAACACTCGCACCGACAGATTCGGCTCAAAGGCTTAAACGCAACAATTTTATGGGTTTATGGGCTGGGACAACACCGATGGCTCTCGGTCATTGCTTCCGCAGCCAGATGCCCGACACCAATGACAAATGACATTTCTAATACCCAGGTGGGCGTTGAAAAAAACCAGTTACTTGAGTTAATTTGTCCGCAATCTCTAGCAGTTTCAGATCGCTTCCACGCCGCCCCACCACTTGCACGCCGATGGGTAGTCCTTCTTGTGACTGTGTAAAGGGCAGCACTACGGCAGGGTTGCCAGTTAAATTGAAAATTGTTACGTAAGCACCTATTGTTGTCAAATAAGAGAACTCGGGTTGAGTCGATGGAAGGTATTATCCTTCGCACCTCTGAGTTAGATCCGGACGTGCTGGTGGCGGGTAAGAGAGCCTACGTCGCCGTATCTCCCTCCCCTAAGAACCGGACTTGACACTTGTCGCATCATCCGGCTCAAGCCTTTGCCTTCACAGTACGTTTACCACTGTGTACAACTTTATGACAGATTTTGTGTAGGTGCTGGAGATTGTCGATGTCATCCGAGCCTCCTTTTGTCATTGGTACTATGTGATGTGTTTCGATAGCTTCACCATTGCTAAGATATTCGCCACAGATAGGACATTTCGGGAGCATCCCGGTTTTGTAAAAGCCTCAAATGGCCAAGAGGTCGTTGAGGTAAGCACAACGAAGTTTTAGCATTTGATTGACATTTTTTTTCAACCACCCGGCCCCAGAAATTTTCAACCTTCTATCTATTTGTTTGACCGTCGATTCCACCGCTCCCGAGCCTCGGCGAACAAATCTTGTTTTCTGATAATTGCTCATAGTTAACAATTCGAGAGCGATGCTTTTCTAGATACTTGCAAAAGTTCTGGGCGGTTTTTTTGCGACCCGACTTAAATAAATCTAGGGTGGGTTCGACCCGGCCTTGCCACAAAAATTCCTTGGCTTTGGCTAGACGTTTCAACGACCCTCCCACTTTATATAAATTTTCAATTAAATGATACCAATCTAAAATTTCGCGTCGGATTTTACCAGGATTCAACTGGCTAATACCAATTCACTATGAAGGTACACTAAAATATAGGGTAAAAGTAGAGGAAATCGAATATGGCGAACAAACTTCAGGTACAAATCCAGGAAACGGTTGAGGAACTAGAGCATCGACTCGAAGGTCATGCGACCGCCGTAAATAAAGAAAAATTACTGGTATTATACTGGCTGGCCACCAAAAAAGTCCAAAAAAGAGCAGAATTAGCCACGATGTTAAAACGAGACTCTTCAACAATATATCGTTGGCTAAGAGCTTACAAAAAAGGTGGAATTAATGAATTACTTAGCATAAAAAAAGCTCCCGGAAAGACTCCACATATTCCA
>NZ_JAUBSF010000100.1:0-24082 GCF_036704615.1 Microcoleus sp. K4-B3 | reverse complement strand
ACTTGAACGGGTTAATTGGAAATCAGAGACAAGCTGCCTGAGTATAATTACTCACTACAAAAGTGACATACTCCCGAGTCATCCCTCCATGCCCCCTTCCGCTTCAGAAAAACCCACATACAAATTGGCTTCAATAGCATCAAAGCTAGTAGCGAAAAATTCATATTTCATAAAGCCTTCTACCTTTCAGTGTCCCTTGCTGAAACCTTAAAAAAGTTGAAACTACCAAGGGGGCGATCGCTAATCAATTTTTATCTAACCCTGTCATCAAAGTGACACAAGAGTGCTGCCTTAAAAATCCCCTTCATCTACTTGGAATACAGTCAATCCCAACGACCTCCACATATCAACAACTTGCTGGCGATCGTCCAACACAAACTTAATGTTATACTTCCCATCAATATGCTGCCGGTAGAATTCCTCCTTAATCAGAGAATCCTTCCTCATATCTCCGGTTTTCCGCATATAAAGAGCAGCATAATTAACCTCGTACTGCTGCAACCATTTTTCAGTTTGAGGCTGACAATCATCTGTTCGACCCGACACTACAATAATATGGGCGCTGGACTGCCATTTGCTAACGGTATCTAAGACGGGCTGATTCGGTAAATCGCGATCGCACGTCGAAGCATCAAAAGGATTTCTGCCGTTGAGAAGTGCCAGCGTACCGTCCATATCGACAATAATTGCATCCGGCAAATCCGGATTATATTCCGGCGGCACAACGGGAACCCGCACGTACTTATTGTACATCTTCATTATCACATCTTTGCCCACAGAATTAAGCCTTTTCAAATCCCGTTTAATACATTCCTCAACCGGAACTTGCAAGAAAGAATCATTAACTTCGACAACAGCTTTACCTTTAACCAACTGTTTAATATGCTCGATGTGAGAGCCAAAATTAGTATCATCAACAATGACGTGCTTGCCACTTTCCAAAGCCATCAAAATAATCGTATCTCTCAACTGCACAATAAACTTTTCATTCGCGGGCGACCAATGAGAAGCGTGAGCCATTTCTCTGAGCAAATCTTTATTACTGCGAACCCACTTTGCAGGTTCAGACAGCAGCAATTTTCTAGCAAATTGTGATTTTCCAGAAGCAGGTAAACCAACAAGTACAATAACTCTTTTCATGGTAATTGGTAATGGCTAATTGATCAGTTAAGGACGCAGTAACTCGCATTTGTAGGTTGTGCAATGCGCACCTTACCACTTATTCGTCCATTTCTGCTGGAACGAGAGCCAAGTGTAGATGCGGTTTCAACCGCCGATTTTGATGGCAAAAATTTATTAGTTTGTTTACAAACCTAGATGGATGTAATCTAAACCCAATAACTCCTCTGTTTTATGGATAGTAACATCACGGAGAGCTTCTTTCACTCCCGCAACTCTTCGGGCTCGCAAAGAAAACAAAATCCCGGAATAGGGCAAATGTTTCACAGCTAAAGCAAAATCTTTCTGAACTTCTATATGTTCGTGCTGTCGGTAAACTTCCTCGATTTCTCTAACCAAACATTGATATTTCTCCTTAACTTTTTCGTACAATTCAGTCCACTCAGGGAAATAAGCTAAAAACTCTTCTCCTTCATTAGTTAAAACAATCTCGATCAGGCGGCGGGTCGAAAACCCTTCGCGGAGATGAGAAATAGCGACATATTGCGGAGACTTAACTTTAACTCGGTTGAAGTTAGCATCGCAGATAATATACCCTTCCGAATCCATCGGATCTAAATGTTGAGCTGCTTCGAGAACTTCTTTCCAGCTAGTTAAAGGATAAGATTCGACGAATTCCCATCCGTATTTATTTGCCCAAATACTCGGGTCGGTTTCTTGCAGCGTTTGAGTGTTGCGAACCCCGTGCAGCACGATTTGATTGTTTTTTTGTTGGACAACTATTCTATTGTAAGGCGTCATCAACTCAAAGATAAAACACTGGTCGGTTTCTTGCGGTAATTGATATCCCAACTCTTGCCAGACTTTCCAAAAAAGTTCGGCAAAGCTGAATCCAAAACCGTTAACTTCGCCGGCGGCGTCGGGAGTGCCGCTAGATTGCACTCTCCATTCTCCCTTGTAAAAATAAAGTACAGTCAGAGAACCGTCTAGTTTTTGGTAAACTTTGGCATGACTCCAATCAATTGCAGCGGCGTGAATTTCTCCGTAATTAAAAAATTTGTCGTAGGGATAAGAAACTATCTGCCAATCTTGAGATGAATCTAAAATAATGCCTCGGCACTGCTGCACTATCTTTTCGCCCAATGGAGATTCTATCTGCGAGTATTTCAGACATACTAAATCGGGATATTGGCGGTGGCGGGTAACTTTGATATGATAAGTTTCGGACAAAGTTTCCAATCCGTGCTGGCGCAAATACTCTTGCAGTTCCACGATCGACTCCTAAATTGCTCGCCTTCTCTATATTATTATATATGACTTCATATTCTGGCAACCTTGTCAAGATAGTCAAAAAACATTTTTCCCGGAAAAGCCAGTTTTAATTTGGTATTTTAAATTATGGTTGTACATAGGTGAATGCGGTTCGCCGCCCAACTAAACTCTTGGAATATTAAGGGAAAAGACCGTGAAAAAGAAATTATTACTTTTGGCTACTTCTGCTGGTGTATTGACTGCTTTAGTACCTCTCTCGGTTGTTTTTGGCTCTTCCCAATTGTCGCTGCGACAATCGGGAACAACACAAATTGCTCAAGGAGACACTGCGGTTCCGGTAAATGAAATCTTGCCAAAGTTAAAAGGCAAAACGCAAGTGCCTATTTTTATTCCCAGCAGGATTCCGGTTTCGCAAAAAATGTACTATCAAACTACAGCAAAAGCAAACAACTATACTATTTCAATCGAGTATAAAGCAGATTGCGGCGGTACGACAGTTTGCACTTTTGGGGCAATTCTAGGTCAAAAAGGCGGGGAGTTTACTACAAAAGTAGAAGGGGTAACTAAGACGTTAAAAAATGTCAAACTTGCGGGCGGAGTGAAAGGAGTTTTTCATAACGGTTGCGGGGCTTACTGCACAGCAACTCTTGAGTGGAAAAATCAGGGTTTTATGTATACCGTCGTTATTAAGAACGGACGGGAATCTGATTTAATTTTAATAGCAAATTCTGCTATTAAAGCTGGGAAGCGTTAAGTTTTGCAGTCGGGGACGCACCACTTCTATATGTAGGGTGCGAACTGCGCACCTTACGGTTATTGTATGATAGATATTAACTCGCATTCGCCTCTTACAAGATGCTATGGTTTTTTTGCGCTGACCTACTTAGGGGGAAATCAGAATGAGGGGAAAATGGCTATTTGCAGCGATTTTTGCTGGTGTGGTGACTGCTTTTACGATCGCACCTTTGACACCAAACTCAGCGTTAGCAAGAACTGAACTCCCGATTACAGAAATCCGCTGGTTTAATTACTCCCCTGAAGATAGCTGGCAACCGATACAATTTATTGTACCCGATCGCAACACTGCAAAATCGGCCGGCCGCCGTAAGTTGCGGTTGTACGATATCCATATTGCCAAGATGTTTGAGATTTCTCATTTTCTGTGCGATCGCGATCGGGCTTCTGAAGGTTACAATTGGTCTTATCAAGCGGAAAATGGCAATATTGAAATGGGACGCTTCAAAATTAGCTGCACTCTAGCCCGTTCCATAACTCCAGCTTACGGGTTAGGGAAATCAGAAATTACAGTGATTCGCCGCCACTTCAACCTGAATAACGGTCGCCCTTCTATTGCAGCAGAAAAATATTCAATTCCCACTCTCAACATTGCTAAAAATAGAGTTTTGCAGTGGAGGGATTTTGTGCAAAAGTTTCCCTCAATCCCGGATAAATTAGCAAACCAAGCTAACAGTATTTTTCCTGCAAGTAACATTTTTCGGCAAATCAAAGGTAAAACGCGAGTGCCTGTTTTTCTGCCTAATATACTTCCTTTATCTGACACTCAGCAAGTTGATTTTGATGTGCAAGCAGGTTCCTACGGTTACATTGTGGGAATGTATTTAGGCAAAGGCTGCCGCGCCGGAGCCTGTTATTTCGGCACAATCGAAGCTAAAAGAAATGAACCGTTTTCGCCTCCTTCGCAATTGCCGCAGGATACTTACAGAAGCATTGAATTGGCCGGCGGCATCAGGGGAATTTATTTCAATAATTGCGGTGCTTACTGCACTGCTTTTGTTGAATGGCAAAGGCTGGGGGTACTGTACCGAGTCACAAGGAAAAACGGACGGCAGCAAGAAGTTGTCCAGATAGCAAATTCTGCACTTCAAGCAGGGCAACGTTAAATTGTGGTGGGAAATGAAAAAGGTCGAGCGACCTTTTTCGCATTAAATATGCCGTTGCTGTACAATTAAAAAGTACCTAAAAAACTAATGAGATGCCTGCGATTAGCGTTGAAGAAGCCAAGCAGAGTCTGCAAGCTATCTTGGAAAAGGTGGCCAAAGGAGAAGAAGTGACAATCCTACAAGAAGGCCAAGTAGTAGCTCGCGTAGTCCCGCCACTATCCAAGGAGCAGCGGTTAGCTAGGCGTAAAGCATTCCGAAACTCCATTAATGTCAAGGGCGAGCCAATGAGTGCAACAGTCATTAGGCTAAGGGAGGAAGCACGGTATTGATTTATATAGATAAGTAGGTAGGCGCTGTAAAACACACTTATGTTAAGGATTGTAAAGTACCCACATTCCCTAAGCGTGGCTAAGTTAGCCCTGTTTACATAATGCTACATAGCTCGGTTTAATCCCGCTTACCTACTTACTATTAAAGTAAAGTTCAGTTATTAATTGCCGTAGCTGAGGGCTAAAAGTTCGATCCCCCTTTGGTCAACGAAGCTGCTACAAATAAATACGATCGCTCTTTTCCCCTCGCAACTACATTTCTCTCCCCAAATCCCCCAACCTTTGAGCTAATTCTTTCGAGCTGCTGCTGAGCTAACTCGTCATGCTAACCAGGTTCATCCGGCTCGACGCTAGGTAAATCTTACATCGCCGGCAGCCTTTGCTTCGGAATGTCGATCGCCCCCGTGCCAGCGACGCCCAATGCAGGATGGGAAACATCATCAAGGCTAACTGCTACTGGCGGTCATACAATTTTAGATTTTAGATTTTAAATTTTAGATTGGCAATGGCTTATTATGTAAAGGTTTGGAGCTTGCCTACCGTTGCATCCTTTTTTCAAACTGGCGGTCAAAACCTGGTATTTCTATTTTATCGCCCGAATTATCCCAACCAGCAATTAAAGTCCCCACCTGCGGTACGCTAGATCAGGTGAATATATTGGCTGATTTCAAGCTATCCTCCGATCGATCTTATGTCCCCAACCACATCTGCCCCTTCCCGAACCGTTCGCATCGGTTCCCGCAAAAGCCAACTCGCTCTCGTGCAAACCCACTGGGTGCAAGAACAGCTACAGAAACACTTCCCGGAACACACTTTTGAAGTCCACACCATGTCCACCCAAGGGGACATAATTCTTGATGTCGCCCTCGCTAAAATTGGCGATAAAGGACTTTTTACCAAAGAATTAGAAACGGGAATGATTAACAATGAAACGGACTTTGCCGTTCATTCCCTCAAAGATTTGCCTACCAATTTGCCCGAAGGTTTAATTTTAGGATGCGTCACCGAACGGGAAAATCCCGCTGACGCCTTGGTAGTTCACTCAAAGCACAAAGACAAGCAACTAGACACCCTCCCAGAAGGTGCAGTAATCGGCACTTCTTCCCTGCGGCGGCTAGCTCAATTGCGGCACCATTTCCCTCATTTTGAATTTAAAGATATTCGCGGCAATCTCAATACTCGACTGGCTAAATTAGATGAGGGCGGTTACGACGCCATTATTTTAGCAGTTGCCGGTCTCGAAAGATTGGGTATGGGCGATCGCATCCACCAAATTATCCCTGCTGAAATCTCCCTTCACGCCGTCGGACAAGGTGCTTTGGGCATCGAATGCCGCGCCGGAGATACAGAAATCATGGCAGTAATTAAAGCTCTCGAACACTCGGAAACCGCCCAAAGATGTTATGCCGAACGCGCATTTCTGCGGGAATTAGAAGGCGGCTGTCAAGTGCCCATAGGCGTCAATACCAAAATAGAAAACGGTCAATTAACCTTAACGGGAATGGTATCGAGTCTCGACGGCAAGCGATTCGTCAAAGATACTGTTTCCGGCGCTGCCGAGACTGCTGAACTGCTGGGAATTGACCTAGCTCACCGCCTGCGCCAACAGGGAGCTAGTGAAATTTTGGAGGAAATATTTGTCCAAGTTCAGCGCGGTTCCTAAACCCGATCGGCATCTATTTGTCAATGCTTTTAGACTAATCTAGAGAGATCGCCTTTTGTAAAATAAAAATAACTGGCGGTTCGCTTTTGCTTTCACAGATACACTAGCAGTATGTTTGTAGATTTTTGATGGGATTTTAGATTGGACTTACGATCCCGACCTCAGAAACCCGGTTTGTTCTATATCTGGTCGTCAAACCAAGGATTTTCGCTGATTCCGGGTTTCTGAGCGTAAGTCCTATTAGAGCATAAAGTTGACCCTCGGTTTCAAAAAATTCTGACTAATTTAGGACGCTGCGCACGGGTGGAGGTTTCGATTTAGTACCCAAGATTTCTCCCAGAAACAGATTTATTTCGTAAGTCCTATAATTATCAATAGACCCATCCAAAATCTACAATCAAACATCCGAAATTAATCAGCAATCTATTTCAGAAAAAGGCAAAATATGAGCGCTAGGGAAAATCAAATAAAGCTGGAATTGAAAAAAGTTCAGCAACTTTATCGCAAAATGCAGGCAGACCAAAAAGCTTTGCAGCAGCAATTGAAAGAGTTTAAAACTCAGGCAGGAAATTTTTCGGATGTAGTCGAGCAAGTCTTGCCGTCCGTAGTTTCAGTTTACGTCATGGATTGGGAGACACAAGAAGAGATTTCTTCAGGGAGTGGCTTCTTTGTATCGCCGGACGTAATTGTCACGAACTATCACGTGGTCGAAGATATTGCCGATGAAGATTACTTCTATGAAGAAGATGAAGTCGAACAGGTTTTAGTGGAAACTCACGACGGAAAATTGAGATTGGCAGAGGTGGTGTTTACCGGTAATGCGGAAGAAGATTTAGTATTGCTCTTAATTAGCGATTTTACCTTCAACCCGGAAACAGGGGAACAAGTCGAATCTCCCCAGGAATATCCTCCCCTAGAGTTGTCTTTTGATGTGAAAGTGGGAGATACAGTAATTGCTGTGGGCAATCCTTTGGGGCAGTTTGCTTCAACTGTAACTCAAGGTATTATTAGTGCAATTCGCGAACCCGATGAGTATGAAGAAGGCGACGAAGAAGAAGATGATGTTGCTGAGGTGAAGGTGTTGCAAACTGATGCGGCGATTAATCCGGGAAATTCCGGCGGGCCGCTGATTAATATGGCAGGTCAAGTGGTTGGGGTGAATACGTGGGGATGGGAAGATGCTGATAATATTAATTTGGCGATCGCCTCTGAAGCTTTGGATGATTTTTTAGCTGGATTTGAAGAAAGTTTTGAGGAGGATTCTCAGAATTAGTCGGGAGTTGTCGGTAATATGTGGTTCGGGCGATCGCTCTTTTTCTGATAAGGGATGGAAAAGGCGATCGCTATTTCCTTAATTCGATACTGATGGCTTTGCGTTCAGTTTTACTAATGCGTAAAAATTATCAAACTGCATACCATTTTTGATGTTTACCGTCAATCAAAAAGTGAGATAGAAATTTGATTAGATCGTGAAAATTGTCGCGGGAGGAGAGTCCGGGCGATCGCTCTTTTGTTCGGCCCTCCGCAACGCGGATAAACACGGATGGAAAAAGGGCGATCGCTACAGCAACTCAGATTTATACTTGTTTTTGGCAGGCGCGTTAATATTGTGCCGCTCGCCATTTAAACTTAATCTAGACTAACAATCTCAAGGAACACAAAAAAATAATGCGCATTTTATTTGTATCCGCCGAAGCAGCACCCCTCGCCAAAGTCGGCGGTATGGGCGATGTCGTCGGCGCTTTGCCTAAATTTCTGCGGCGCATGGGACACGATGTCCGCATCTTCATGCCCTACTACGGTTTTATCCCCGACAAAATGGATGTTCCCAAAAAACCTGTTTGGGATGGGGCGGCCATGTTCCAAACCTTCTCTGTCTTTGAAAGTGTTTTGCCGGGAACCGATGTACCTTTATACTTATTGCAACATCCATCTTTCTTGCCGCGCCGCGTTTACGGCGGTTTAGATGAAGATTGGAGGTTCACTTTCTTTGCCAATGCTGCGGCTGAATTTGCCTGGAATCACTGGAAGCCCCAAATTATCCACTGTCACGACTGGCATACGGGGATGATACCTGTTTGGATGAGCCAAGACCCCGATATCAGCACGGTTTTTACTATTCACAATTTAGCTTATCAAGGGCCGTGGCGCTGGCGTTTGGAGCAGATGACTTGGTGTCCTTGGTATATGCAAGGTCACAATACAATGGCTGCCGCAGTACAGTTTGCCGATCGAGTAAATACAGTTTCACCGACTTACGCTGAGCAAATCAAAACCCCAGCTTACGGGGAAAGTTTGGAAGGTTTGCTTTCTTACATCGGCGGCAAAGTTTCGGGCATTTTGAACGGAATAGATACAGAATCTTACAACCCAGAAACTGACAAGTACCTTCATCAACAATTCAGTGTTGATACTATTGAAAAGCGCCCAGCTAACAAAATTGCCCTGCAAGAAGAAGTCGGTTTGGAAGTGAATAAAGGTGCCTTTTTAATGGGCATGGTGACGCGGCTGGTAGAACAGAAAGGATTGGATTTGATTATTCAAATGCTCGATCGCTTCATGGCCTATACCGACGCTCAGTTTATTGTACTCGGAACGGGCGATCGCTACTACGAAACCCAACTCTGGCAAATGACAGCCCGCTATCCCGGTCGGATGTCCACCCAATTACTCTACAACGAAGCCCTCTCCCGTCGCGTTTACGCAGGCTGCGACACTTTCCTGATGCCCAGCCGTTTCGAGCCTTGCGGCATCAGCCAAATGCTTGCCCTCCGCTACGGGTGCGTACCAATGGTTCGCCGCACCGGCGGTTTAGTCGATACGGTTTCCCACAACGATCCGATCAATAACACTGGTACAGGTTACTGTTTCGATCGCTACGAACCCCTCGACTTGTTCACCTGCATGATCAGAACTTGGGAAGGTTTCCGCTACAAAGATAAGTGGAAAGAACTGCAACAGCGCGGCATGAGAGAAGATTTTAGCTGGGATATTTCTGCCCGGAAATACGTCAACTTGTACAGCGATATTTTAGGACTGCCACCCGAAGAAACGGCACCGGAACCACAGCCAGAATTGATTCTTGGCAATGGGTAATTGGTAATGGGTAAGTTGACTGTTGACAGTTGACTGTTGACAGTTGACTGTTGGCTGTTGTTATTTGTTAGTTTTTAGTTTTTGGTTCCCATGCCCCATGCCCCATGCCCAATTCCCAATGCCCAATTAATCAACAAATAAATCGAGAGGTAAATGACCGTAAGTGCCGCTAAATCCACCTTCTGAGGAAGATTGACACGACACCAAAACGCCCCGGTAAGTTCCCATATAACCGTCAACATAATACGAACCCTTCAAAGTATTGAACTTAATATAAACCGAACCAGCAAAGGTCGAGACAGCATTGGGCTCTAAAACAGCTTGATATCCCAAAGCTTTCAAATAAGCTTCTAAAGCTAAAAACCCCTCATCCGTCGAAGAAGCGCAAACTCCCAGCATTTGGTAATCCGACAAACTTGCTACCAGCAAAATAGCTTGACGTAGCGCCTGTTTTTCCAGCGACGATGCTACAGATTGCATATCCAGACAAGTGAAATCCTTGAGGATTTGCTGTGCTTCTTCAACAGTTAGGGTAGTCGGGTTGTGAGTAGACATGAATTGCTCTGATATTTCCCAAAATTACGATCGACACTCGGGCACTCGTCAACGAATTTCTGCCATTGCAACCCTCGATCGACGGCGGTAACACTTGCGCAAGTCCTGATTATAGCCCATTGTGGACTCTGGCAATCAATTCGGACGATCGTCTTCGAGGGCTTCGCCAACGCCCAAATAGCACAAAAAAGCTAGTAGTTTTTACCCATGTTTTCAAGTTTAGATCAGTCCGCGTTTTTTCAGCTTTGCTAGCGCATCTTCGGCCGCATTTTTCTCAGCATCTTTTTTGCTTTTGCCTTTACCTTCTCCATAGAGTTTCTCTGCGACATAAACTTTAGCGAGAAATTCCGGCTTGTGGGGTGTGCCTCCTGCTTGGACTGTCACGTATTTGGGGGGAGTCGTGTCACCATTGGCCTGTACCCATTCTTGAAAGCGATTTTTCGAGTCTACAGTCGATCGAGTTTCCACAACATTTTCGGGAACAGAATCAAACATTTGCCACACAAACTGGCGAACTTTATCCATGTCTTGCGTGTCTAGATAGTAAGCGCCAATAAATGCTTCAAAAGTGCTGCTGAGCAAATTTGGGTTGGTAATCCCACCTTCTCGATAAGCTCCTTTTCCGAGCCGCATTTTTAAGTCTAAAGCGATTTCGGTAGCAAATCTGGCTAATTGTTTTTCATCTACTAATGCAGAACGCCGGCGAGTCAGTTGGTCTTCTCCCATTTCTGGATGACGCTGATAGAGATATTCGCCGCTGAGAAAAGTCAGCAAAGCATCGCCGAGAAATTCTAAGCGTTCGTTGTCTTCTTCGTGGAATGTGGGGTTTTCGTTGACGTAGGAACGGTGGGTGAGCGCTTGGCGCAGCAGTTTTTCATTTTTGAATTCGGGAAGGGTAATTTTGAGTTCTTTTGTTGGATTAGTTAATGGCATAGGAGTTTTGTAATGGTTATTGTTTTTGGAGTTGGGTGTTGTTATGTGGACATGAAAGAGCCGCAAATAGCGGTTGGTTTGGAGAATCTAGTTTATCAAATAAACTAGATTTTTGCTATCTGCGGTTAGGTGAATTTCAGGTATATTTAGGCGTCTAGTTTGTAACTATCAAGCAACTTCGGTAATTCATCCAGAAAGTAGAATTCATTTGCGAGCCTTTCCAGATTTTTATTTTTACTATCTCGTCGAGCCACGATTATCACCTTTTTACCCTTGTCTTGCAGCTTAGGAATCAAGATTTCGCCATTGCCGTCTCCAGACACAATAATAAATGTGTGTGGATATAGACTAATTGCTGCTTCACCAGAACAGTCAAAAAACAAACTGAAGTCAACAGCATCATCGATTTTCTGCACTACAGTAACACAATCAAAGCGAAAATTAACTAAGGTTTTTTTGGGAGAAATCTTATTTCTCTGTTGCCAATTGTCGTAAACCTTTCTGGTAACTACACATCCCAATGAATTCGCAAAGAGCAATAAGTTATTAGCTTGCTTTGCATTTGGGATGTTCTGATAATCCCAATAAATGGAAACTAAAGCTTGCTGTTGGTCGGTTGATTGGTTTGAGGTTCGATGATTGTCCGTCATTTGATTATGTCCTACAAAGATGTTGACTGGACAGCCTCGACATATCGCGCATCTAGCATTAATGGAACGTTGCCTGTGGATTTGCTCAAAAATGAACATCTCGGCACAGCACAATCTGTTACCACAAAACACTATAATTTTGTAGGGATTTGATTAGCGTCTTAGCTACAGGGTTTACAGAACAGGAACGAGTTTAGTAGCAGCCCGCTGAAGGGAAATGGAACTCAATAATGTTTGGATTTTTTCAAGCTTGTATCAACTTGTTAAAACGACATTAGACGTTCTTTCCGCTCAACGGGGTGCTAGAAACTTGCCCCAGTTTTATAAACCGTGTAGCTAAGACGACTCAATCAACATTCCTTGATTTTGAATGCGATATTTAGTTTTAGCTGTGCTTTTAGGCTAGCGTTCTAATTATTGGATGTCAAGTATTAACTCAAAATAATCTTATTACATCCTTAGACATCTCACCAAGGTTTTCGCCAATTTGACACCGATCGACCGTTCCCACATAAAAAACCCTCTCCCCCTCCCCCCGCGATCCCCTCTCCCTGCAGGCCCATCCCGCTTATCTCCGGCATTTGAACAGTAAATGTAAAAATATGTTGCAAACTTTGTACTGCTGTGTTAAGTTTAGTTACATAAGGTTGAAATTAAACGAGGTTTCTGGTCATGGAAAACAAAGACGCAAAAGTTGGCTTCACTGAGTTTGCTGAAACCTGGAACGGCCGTTTGGCAATGTTGGGCTTCGTTATCGGTCTAGCTACCGAATTCCTCACCGGTCAAGGCATTCTCTCTCAAGTCGGTTTAATGTAATCAGCTTAACTGCACAATAGCTGAAATTCAGTCGGGCGATCGACCCCATCACAATTGCAAAAGCCCCCCCGCTCATAAGTCCCCTTCACTTCACACGGAAGGGGGCTTTTGCATTTTCTCTCAAAAAATCCCACAGATGGCACAATCAAAAATCTTTTCCGTCTCGATATTTATCGCGAGACTAACTCCAGCCAACTAAGCAATTCCTACCGAATCCAACATCCTCATTTTAGGAGTCAAAGCAGGAAGCTTCACCAAACCGTCCCGTTTGTGAGTCCGCGCGCTGTGACCTAAAATCATCTCCGACAGATCCGGCATTTCCTGCCAGCAGTGCGAGCAGAACCAATAAATGCGATTGTGGCGAGCGTGGCGTAGTAATTGAGAGGAGCAACAAGGGCAACTATTCATGAGATTTTAAACCTTTTTTAAGATATGGAGCGATAACCAATTCATGACAGATATTGACGAATGTCGGCGCATCTCAACTTCAGACACAACAAGAAAAAATCTTTTTTCACTCACAACTTTGAGCGTCTCGCAAGTAGCACTTTTGGAAACCGAACAGCAACACCACTATCAGAAGCTGAACATTCCAAGGGGCCCAAGAGAAACCCCAAAGAAAACAACCCAGTCCGGCTAAAGCCACAAGAACAAAAATATCTTGAGATGTTTGCCAGTAAATCCAGACTGCCACCAGAGAAACTATTAGTAGCAAAATATAAGCTGAGGGCATAGTCGTCTTCTCCCAATGTGTCTGCAAACCGTCAGGAGCGATCCCTGACGATGTGCTTAAACTTAAAACTAAAACCTGAAGAACTTATGAAGACGAGCGAGTTGTCACAAAAAGTAAAATACTCCTGCCAGTTTATATTTTTCCGAGAAATCATCAGGAATATTGAGTTCATTGTTGAGGTCGAATCCGCTTAAATGAACGCACTACCCATAGGGAATTAAGCATCGCCTATTCGTATCAATTTCACCTCAAATACTGACAGGGTTGAAACGCCTGCCTGCCGGAATCTGGTTTTTAGTCTTAAGCTGACAGGACGAAAGGCACGGGGCCTAAGTGCTTACACTTATGCTGTACGATCGCACGGATTCGATCGCTCGGCACAATACCAAAGAAACCAAGTTTTTTTAACTTTCTTTGCCTGCAAGACTAATGCTTGAAAAGCTGCCCAATTCAATGGGGGCGAGCGATCTATTCTTGCTCCCAGCCCAAAGCTTCAGCGACCTGAGCAGCCAAAAACATCGGTTCAAAAGGCTTAGCAATCACGCTCACCACGCCTAAATCCGCGAACATCCGCCTGTCCCCAGCGAGAGCTTTAGCCGTCAATAAAATTACCGGAATGTGCTGCGTAGCATTATTAGCTTGTAACTGTAAAAAAGTAGTAGGCCCGTCTTGGTCGGGCATCATCACGTCCAACAGAATAGCATCAGGCTGTTCGGCAAGAGCCTTAGCAACACCCTCGCGGCCAGAACTCGCAGTCAGGACTTCCCAGCCCCCCACTACCTCAAGACTGACTTGAGCCACTTCCCGAATATCTTCCGCATCGTCAATAACCAAGATGCGCTTGGCAGTCAAAATTAACATTTTTTTAGGAATGAGAACTGATCACAGACTAGAAGCGAAATGCGAATATTTTGTAAAGCAAATTATCTTACCAGATCAGACTTTACAGTAAATTTTCAAAACTGTATAGCAGATGTTGAAGGCCCTTCGGGGAAGCTGAGCGGGTAAAAAGAAGGAAGAAAGAAGACCGAAGTTGTAATCGACCGCCAGAGTTTCAACAATTAAGAACATCCTAACCCTCCGGCGCGGTTGCTGTAAAATCTCCCCCCCAAAAAAAGCCGCTTTTCCACCTCAAATCGCGGTTTTTGCTCGCAATCCCCAATTGACGGAAAAGGCTGAGATTGTTTGTCGATGACTCGATCGAACAATCTGCACAAAATCAGTAACTTTGGGTACACCTGCATAGAAATTAACTTTCCGTTGTAAGCCCCTCCCTTTGAACTGGCAGACTTAAGAAAAAAGTGCTGCCCTCCCCCAAAACGCTCTCCACCCACATCCGGCCCCCGTGCTGCTGCACGATACTGCGACAAATAGCCAGCCCCAAACCAGTACCTCCCTTCTGGCGAGAATCAGAAGCATCAACCTGTTGAAAGCGTTCAAAGACCATCTCCAGCTTGTCTGCCGGAATACCCCGCCCTTGGTCTTGCACAGCAATCAGGATGTACGACGATCTCGGGACTGGCAAGTGCGGATGAGCGACGGCAGGCTCAGGAGACAACAAAGACGGAGACGACACCGACTTCAACCCAGCTTTTTCTGTAAAATCCGCATTGTGGATCAACTCCCCGCTCAGCCAAATCGTAGCCCCGGAGGGAGAAAATTTTATAGCATTACTGAGCAAATTTGTCAAGGCTTGAATTAGCCGATCGGGAACAGCTTGCAATTGCGCCCCCACAGGCCTCACCGACAGAGTAACTCCCGCCTCCTGAGCCATTCCTTGCATCTCGTCGGCCGCCTGCAGCATCAGCTCAGCGACATTGCAAGTTTGTTTGATGGCAGTGCTGTAATTCGACTCCATCCGCTCTAAATCTAGGATGTCGTTGATCAAGCGCACCAAGCGGTCAGTGTTAGTGACAGCAATCTCCAGCATCCGCTTGGCTTTGTGGGGGTAAACGTCAAGCAGGCCGCTGTTGAGGAGGCCGAGGGCGCCGTGAATCGAGGTCATGGGCGTCCGCAGTTCGTGGCTGACCACAGAGATGAATTCATCTTTCATGCGCTCGACCGCCAGTCGCTCAGTGATATCCTTAAAAGTCACCACAGCTCCAATAATTTCGCCTTCTTCTCGCATCGGAGCGACAACGTACTCAACCGGAAAACTGCTGCCGTCTCGCCGCCAAAAAACCTCATCGGTGACGCGCCGCGCCTCTCCGTCTTCCAAGGTCGCTAAAATTTGAGAACTTACCCGGTTCGGCAGCAGTTTGGCCGGGGCTGGCGGTGCGGCGCAGCCTGGGGCAATTTCAGCGCCTGAATTAATTTCTGTTGCAGGTGACAGTTGCTCGATCGCCTTTGAGGATTCTTCCTGTGAACGGTGTAAGCTTTCATAGAGCGGTCGATCGATCAATTGCTTCGATTCGCAGCCGGCCATTCTCACCGCCGCAGGATTGACAAAAGTTACTTTTCCATGTTTGTTCAACCCGCAAATTCCTTCTCCTGCGGAGAACAAAATCATTTCTGTTTGGTGGCGGAGTTGTTCAAAGGCTTTTTCGACTCGCTTGCTGTCGCTGATGTCGCGAGCGATGGTGGAAACGCCCGTTACCGCTCCAGTGGCATCTTTAATCGGAGAAATTGTCAGGGACACATCTATCTGTTGACCGTCTTTCCGCAAGTGCACGGTTTCGTAATGGTCGATGCTGGCTCCAGCCCTAATATTTTCCAGAATTTGGGGCATTTCCTTGGGGCGTTCGGGTATGGCTAAAATCTCGATCGACTGCCCCTTGATTTCCGCGGCACAGTAGCCGTAAATCTTCTCTGCTCCTGCGTTCCAGCTCTGAATTGTCCCGGCGAGAGTTTTGCCGACGATGCCGTCGTCGGAAGACTCGACAATCGACGCCAAGCGCACGAGTTCGTCTCTAGTTTGCTTGTGTTCGGTAATGTCGCGACCCAAAATCACGATACTTTTGCGTCTGCCGTCGGGGTGAAATACGGGTACTTTAATCACGTCGTAGATTTTCACAGTACCGTTCGATCGGAGAATCACTTCTTCTCCCCTAGAAAGCTCACCTTTTGCCCACGCTTCTCGATCGCTCACCTCGCACGCCTGTAGGGCCTCGCGGTAAAAACTGCTGAGTTCTCCTAGCTGAAAATCTTTAAGGCCGCGGTAGTCTATTTTTTCTAGCTCGAACACTTCCAATATCGCTTGATTTGCCTCCTGCCACCTGCCCTCACCATCTTTGAAGCAGACAATATCTGGCATGGCATTGATCAGCGAGTTGAGATAGGAGTTTTCTCGCAGTGCAGTTTCTACCTCCGCCCGCTTGGCGATTTCCCGTTGCAGGTTTTCGTTTGCCGTTTGCAGCGAGTTGATTAACAAACTTTCTGTAAAATTCCGTTCTTTAATTACTTCTTGAAGTCTGTGGAGTTCTACCGACAGCCGCCTGCGTGCCAACAAATTCTCTACCCGCAAGTGCAGTTGGGCGGGTTCAGCGGGACTTACTATCAAATCGTCTATTCTGCGTTCGAGTTGTTTTGCCGGCCGCGAAAATGGCTGCTCAGAAAGAGCAGGCGTTTGGGATTTACTAACAAGCAAAAACGGTAAAAATATCGGCTCGGCGGCAGCTTTTAATGTTTCTACCAGCGGCCCGATGCGATCGAAATTTGCCTCGTCGAGAATGCACAAGTCAAAAGCGATTTGGGGAATGGGAAATTCGGAGTTGTGATCTAAAGCGCGATCGAGTACGATCACCTCATGCTCGGTGTTGAGGTGGGCGAGCGGCAAATTAGGTTGTGGGTGGCGATCGACCAAGAGTAAAATGCGGCTCATTAGTTTGTTGATTTCCCCATGACTAATGATATGATGTCCGGTAAATTAACCATTATACGGTTTGTATTGAGGAATCCCTTCCTCTTTGTAATCAGGACTCAAGCCCTCACTACAAACAAATTTTACAGCGCTACAACGACCGGATGCGATCGTAATGATGAAAGCATTAGGCAGCAATATCCGAATCTCCCAGTCAAGAAAAGTTGATAATTCTTGAATTGTTTTTTCCTTCAAAAAATGACTAATGACTGTTGACTAATTCAGTTGGCGGGGGCGGGTTTATATTTAGTATTTGGCTTTGCAGTGCTATTTTGCTGGTGAAACCCGCCCCTACAGACTAATGACTAATGACTGATGACTAATTACTTTTTACGGCATTCCGAGCGGAATCAAAGTATCTTCCGGCATATAGCTAGAGTAACGATCCGCTTCCGATAAAACCGCAATCAGCCTCATCTGCCAGTCGGGCATAATTTGCAAATCTGCCCAGGGCACTGCTACCTCTAAACATTTATCCACTCCCACCTGAGCCCGGCTGATCCTGGGATGCCACTCATCGCCCTCTCCTGCTTCCTGAAACCAAATCGATTTCGTCAGTAAATTAATCTCTAACTGATGGTGGAATCGGTAGTTTAGCGGTGCTTCGTCGGGCAAACCAGACAGCGGAATCAGACTGTTGTTCATCGTGCGATCGGGATAAAACCACAACAAATTTAACTCTGGAGGGCAATCAATTCCCGGCCGCACCCCTGCCTTGAAGTCGGCGCGAATGTAAAAATTCAAGTGGTCAACCCCGTACCAAAGTCGCTGAATTGCCGAACTCCGGTGCATCGTACCCCTTGCTCCCCCAACTTCAATCCGGCCGGCTTTGTCCCAATCCTGTTCGTTGCCGATACCGTCAATCACCGGGTGAATAAAGCTCAGCGGCAGGTGGTCGCCTTGAACCTCGTGCACCTCTACTTGCCGGCGCACTTCCGGGGGTACGGGCTCGCCGAGAGCTTTGTAAATTCCCGCTACGTGTTCGCGAAATAGCTGGTCGAACATGGCATCTTGGTTCGACGTGTGGCCTTCGCCAAACCACCAGAACCAGTCGGAACCTTCGGCCGCATAAAGCGCTTCCCAAGCTTCTGGGTTGCTTTCTTCAGTGGCCTCTGGATGGTTTGCCAGCATTTGTCTCGCGGGCCCTAATATGTCCCAAGCGCGATTTTTCGCGGGATCGCCGATCCAAGTTGTGAGAGAACCGTCCACCCAGGAACCGGTGTGCAGTTGGGCTGCGGGAATTGTTTCGGTTGCTGGGAATTTGTCGAGAAATTCCGAGACTGTGACTAATTTGATATCTGGATTGTCGCTGAGAGTTTGATATAGAGATTCTAAGAACGGTTTGCCGTCTTGGGGATAGAATTCCCAGCAATTTTCGCCGTCTAGGGCGATCGTCACTAACCAGGGATTTTCTAAAGCTGTTTGGCCGTCGGACTGTCGGTGTTTGAGAGTTCTGCCGATCGCTTCTAAGTGTCCCACTAAATCTGATGCTGCTTTTTCCGGTTCCATCGAACCGTAGGTAAACCCGATCAAGTCGGACAATCTGTGGTCTCTAAATACTATGGCTAAATCGCCGTCAGGAGTTTCTAAACGGTAAGGGCGATATAAGAATTCTGGTTCGTAGACATTCCCTGTCGCGTCGCGGTTAAAAAAGTGTTTAATTGTCCACCCCAATACTGCTTCGTCCGAGACTATCCATTTAAAGCCTTGTTTGGCAATGTAGGGCAAAATTTCCGGGCTGACTGCTTGTTCCGACGGCCACAAACCGCGCGGTTGGCAATCAAACCGGTCTTCATACATTTCCCAGGCTTTTCTCAGGTGTCGGGGAATATCTTCTTCCCACTGAAACCGGTGTTGTGGCAGCGTCATATTTGGAATAGCTATACGGCCGCCATTAGTGTCGGCAAGCAGCGGTAAAATCGGGTGTGTGTAGGGGGTTGTGGAGACTTCCAACTGTCCCTCAGCTTGCATTTTACGGTGCTGGGGAATGATACGAGCGAGGATTTCTTTTTGTTTTAAGTAGATGTTTTTTCGGTCGGCCAAACTAAAATTTTGTTCTTGTTTCAGCCACCCTGCAATCTCGGGGTCGTCCCAAAACAGCGGGTCAATCCAAGCTAAATTGTGCCACGCCAGCAAGTCGCTAAAATCCTGCAACTTCCAGTTTACCAAACACCACTGAATGCCTTTTTCTTGCCGCTGAGTGTAGAGTTGAGCGTAGCGGGGATGCGGCTGAATCAGAGTGTGGTAATTGGCGTCAAAAAAGTGTTCTAAAATGAACTCTTGTTCTGGGATGGTTAAAATTTCTGCTGGCTTTAATGTCACCGTCAAGTAAGGGTCTAATGCTTTGTCTGCGATGCAGTCTTCTATCTGCAAAATCAAGGACGGAACCAGGTTTACGGTTTGATGAAGTTTGGGATATTTTGCCAGCATTAGCACTAAATCCAAGTAGTCTTTGACTCCGTGCAAGCGCACCCAAGGCAGTCGGTATTGAGCCTCTGTGGAGTTAGCTGATACTCTGGATTTGTACAGCGGTTGATGTTGGTGCCAAATGAAGGCTACGTAAAGGGGGTGAGACATTGAATTTGGTAATTGGTAATTGGTAGTTGGTAATTGGTAATTGGTAATTGGTAATTGAATTTGGTAATTGAATTTGGTAATTGGTAACAGTCAACAGTCAACAGTCAACTGTCAACTGGTAATTGGTAACAGTCAACAGTCAACTGTTAAACGTCAACTGGTAACAGTCAACAGTCAACTGTCAACTGTCAACCGTCAACTGCCAACTGACTAATTACATTACCTGTTCGACTTCGGCAATTTCGGGGATAGCCTCGCGCAGGCGGCGTTCAATGCCCATTCTTAGAGTCATTGTGGAACTTGGGCAAGAGCCGCAAGCTCCTTGCAGCCTCAGGTGTACCACTGGGCCGTCGATTTCTACGAGTTCGACGTTGCCGCCGTCGGATATCAGGTAGGGGCGCATTTCATCGAGAACTGTTTCGACGTTATCTCTGGTTAGTGCTAGTGTCATATTTCGCCTCTGTGATGATTTCTTGCAGTTGATTTTGTTTGATTTGACTTAAGGGCAGCATTCTCAACCGCGCGAGATTTAAGAAAAAAACCGGGTTTCTTAACAAAAGACTTGCGTACTCAGGTGAGCTGGCTGCATGAAACCCGGTTTCTGTCACGCTGATGCTCGATCTGAATTCGCTCTCTCGTTCGATCGTAGCCTTACTTGCTGCCAAATCAAGTTGATTCTGATACGTTAACCAAAAAAACCCGTTTTATTTAACAAATGGGGTTTTCGATCGCGCTACACTACTGCTGGTTCTAGCAGTTTGACGTTGGAGTAGTTGAACTCGGTTGTTGTCAGTTGACCTTTTTCTTTCGATCGAACTACTTGCTTGGTCATGACATAATAGTCGCCTATCTTGTCAAAGGTATCTTCAAATTCGAGTTCTCTGATGATTTCGTCGGTTTGGGGGTTGCGGAAAACGGCATCGTAGTGGCTGGCCAAAGAACCTTCGGGTGTCTCTAAGCTTTTGTGGGTGTCAATTACGAAAGCCATGCGGCCCATTACCCGGCTGACTTGACAAATTGAGAGACCTCGGATTTTATAGTTAGACCCCATTGAGTCGCCTTGCACTAAAATATCCACAGCGTCGGTGCTGTCTTTCTCGCCCAAGGTGAAGCTATTTTTGCCGTGAGATTTTTCAAATGTCGAGCGCTTGCGGTGGGTAACAATGTCCCGCATTTGGGTGTAAACGCTTTGCTGCACTTCCTCGTCTTCAATGCCGCTGACTTCCACGCTCATGTCGGGTTTGATCGAAACATGACCGGTGTATACTTCCTCGCCCTGTTTGAGTTCAATATCGGCACTGTAACCGGGAAAATTAGCATCCCAGGTATAGCGGTGTTCGTAAGCAGCGCGAAACAAATCGCGAGCGTTGGCTTGCTCTGTCATAAATCCCTCTTTCTCTTGACACCCATCTAGTTTAGCTTAACCGCGAGAAGCCCCACATTCACTGGATAGGGGAGTTACCCGCACTCCTGGCGATCGCTTCTTGAGCGTGCTGCTGGGCTGGCAATTCGATCGCAACAAGAATTTACTTTCTCTATCGGTTGCTATGATCTGAAAATAAAGTCACAAAATGCCTGGTTATTGAGAGCGCGATCGGTCGATCGCCAGACAGCAGTCTTAGTTATGGGTTATCTTGAAAACACTTGTGTCCGCTTTTTAGGGGTTGCACCTGTGGCAACTATCAGATCCCCCCATTAATAAAATGCTAGAAACAGTCTACAAACATTTAGAAACATTGCAGAAACAAGCTAGCGAATTGCCACCGCCGCACCAGGCAATTTTAACAAAAACTCTGGAAAATTTATCAAATTCTTTGCAGGAAATAGCAGCCAGCAGCCTGTTTGAAAGCGCGAGATATAACGAAGCAAAGCTGGTTGAAATTGAAAAAAATAATCGCCTCTTGGAACGCACTGTCGCCCAGCAAGTAGGGCAAATCAGACAGCTACAGGAGCAGTTGGCAAAACAAATCAGCCAGTACCGCAGGGACAATCAAGGATTAATTAAAAACGAAGCAAAACTGCAAGCTCTGCTGCGCAATTCTCCGGATCTAATTAGCATTGTCGGCTCCGACGGGCGAGTACGATACCACAGCGGAGCTTTACAGCGGCTTTTGGGTTACAACCTAGAAGAAAGAATTGGCAATTTTCACGGCGAGTTAATCCATCCAGACGATTTGCTGGCTTGGCAGGCGTATTTTGGCAATTTGTTAGAAGCTCCCGCAATTTCTAGACCGATCGAATATCGGATACGCCACGCTGACGGTTCTTGGCTCTACATGGAGTCGATAGGTAACAGTTTGGTTTACGATTCTAGCGTGCAGGGAGTTATAATTAATTCGCGGGAAATAGGGGAACGCAAGCAAGCAGAAATAGCTGTGCGAGAGTCGGAACTGCACTACAGAGTTATGTCGCAAATTACTTCGGATTTTGCCTATTCTTTTAAGGCACTGCCAGACGGCAAGTTCGCCTGCGAGTGGGCGACAGAAGCTTTTGAGCGCTGCGCCGGTCTCGTTCCTGAAGAATTAGAATCGTTTGGTTGGTGGAACTCCGAGATCGTTCATCCCGACGACCGGGAAATATTAATTAAACAATTAGAATGCTGTAGTTTCAGCCGCACGGGAGCCAACGAGTATCGCATTATTAATCAAAAAGGCGAGGTGCGCTGGGTGCGGGACTACTGGCAAGTGGTGTGGGACAAAACTGCTGAACGGGTTGTCCGTTTGTGGGGCGCTTGTCAGGAAATTACCGATCGCAAGCAAGTAGAATTGAAACTGCAACTCGTTAACCAAGTTTTGCAAGCGCAGATAGCATCGGCCCCGCTGGCGATTAACTGTACCAGCAATGACGGCAATACCGTTGTTTGGAACCGCGCCGCCGAAAATTTTTTTGGCTGGACTGCGGCTGAGGTTTTAGGGAAACCTTTACCGAATATTCCAGGAGGCCAAAAGCAAGATTTTTACGCGCTGTTGAAGTCTGCGTCTAATGGCCAACCGCAAAACGGTTTGGAAGTATCTTTGTTGAAAAAAGATGGTAGCTCGATCGATGTTTGGTTTTGGACTGCTCCCGTGCGAGATGCGGGCGGTCAGACTGTCGGCAGTATCAACATATTTTCCGATCTTTCAGAACGCAAGCGCATAGAGGAAGAGCGCCAAAAACTAGCAGCGATGAAAGATATCGAGGAACCTTTTTGGGCGCGCTATGTCAGCCCTCCAAAAACCCAGAAAAAAAATGGCGATCGGTAATCTCATCAAGCACAAGTTAAGAGCATGAAAAGTGTGAAACTGCAATCTTTTGCTGGCGATATCATTTCCGGTAAAATAACCTATTTGATGGGAGTGGTTTGAGCGGACATAATATGATAAATATACCCGGCGGCTAGGTGTAGTATTTGGTCTGCTGTGCTGTATAAAACTCTAATTACCTAAAAATAATTGATTGACCAGCTACCGAATTTATTGAGGGAATCTATCGATCAAGTGTCCGATTTATCAGGCGGAAGACTTGTCAGCACGGTAAATATTCGAGTTTTTGAATACGCCGCTCGAATCTTTACTGGTTCCCAGATTTCTCCTGGCTCCTGAAAGCGGCTAAATCTCCGTGAGTCTGGCAAGCTTCACTTAACTCTATGTAATCTAAGATATTGGAAATTACCTTAGAAAGGTGGATAGCCGAACGGTGAGCTTCTTGGATAAAATCTCTCTCCTCGATCGGATCGTCTGCTTGATCGTCTATGGTTAGTTGTAGATAGCCGATAATGTGATTTAGGGGAGTGCGCAGCTCGTGGGACGCCTTCAACAAAAATTGCTTTTTGAGCTGGGATAGTCCTTGTACTCGCTTGCTGCGCTCTTGGTAGAGGGTGGCGAGGGCGATCGCACTTCCTACTTGATCGGCAAGTTCTTGTGCAAATTCGATTTGGCATTGAGTCCAAGGTCGATCGGTCTTACCCTTCCGCGACGATCGGCTCTCGCACCGATGCAAGCTAATTATGCCGTTAGGTTGGTCTTGATAAGCGGTAGCCACCACTAGCAGCGACTGCGGCCCAAAAGGGTCATTGGCTGCAAAGGACTCTACTACCACCGGTTCGAGGGTGGCTAGAGCTTGAATGAAATGAGGTGCTGCTGTGAGCGAGATTTCCATTCCCAGCATGGGTAAAAATGGTTCTTGGCAGTATTCAGCAGCTACTTTGACTTGCAGGCTAGAACTTTCATAGGGACAAATGATGCAGCGGCTGACGCCTAGTGTTTCTCCCAGACTGTTAACTGTTTGCTGCCAGATGGTATCGAGATCCAAGGTTCGACGAATCTTTCTGCCAATTTGGAGTAAAAGTTTTTGCGATTGAGCTGATATTTGCTGATTCATAGCAACCCTTGTTCTACTAGACTGGCAAAAGTGTACCACTGGGCCAACAGAGCAGGAATTTACCGAATTTGCCAGCCTGCCGCTGTCCGATTTAGAAATTACGTAATTATACTTAAATTTTGCCACACGCCGTCAAACATTACTAACTGGAGTTTAGACTAAAAAATGGTCACAGCTAAAAGTAGCTGCCTTTTAACAGAAGGCAAGCTGTTGCTCAAAA